>JAFAHQ010000144.1 GCA_019237135.1 Alphaproteobacteria bacterium | reverse complement strand
TCCGTCGCCGATAAAATTGATCGAGAGCACCGCGAGAAAAATCGCCCCGCCCGCAAACAACGCCCAGTGCGGCGCGATGTCGAGATAGTCCTTGGCGTCATACAGGATGCGGCCCCAAGTCGGAATGTCGGGCGGAAAGCCTAGTCCGAGAAACGACAGGGTCGATTCGGCAATAATCGCGGCGGCGACGTCGATCGTGCCGGCGACGATGATCGGTCCGAAAGAGTTCGGCAGAATGTGCCGTGTCACCAAGCGCAAGCTCGACATACCGAGCGCGCGCGCCGCCTCGACAAACTCCTTCTCGCGCAGCGAGAGAAACTGCGCGCGCACGAGCCGCGCCACTTGCATCCACCGGAAGCCGCCGATCACTGCAACAATCAGAATAAAGGTGCCGAGCTCGGGTCCGACCAGCTGCTTCAGAGATTCGCGAAACAGGTAAATTACAAGCAGCAGCAGCGGCAACGGGGGCAGCGACAGGAACAGGTCCGTAAGCCACATCAGCGCCGCATCGATACTGCCGCGAGACATGCCGGCAATCGCCCCGATGGCCGTGCCAACAATGATCGCCACCAGCATGGCAGCCAGTCCGACCGCGAGCGAGATACGGCCGCCATACAGCATGCGGGCGAGCAGATCCTGGCCGAGATCGTCTGTGCCAAAAGGATGGGCCCAGGACGGGCCTTCGAGATGCGCACCGAAATCGATGTCGTTGATCGGTACTTGCCACAATAGCGGGCCGAACGCGACTGCGAGCAACATCGTCCCCAAAATGACGGTGCTCGCCGCCGCCAGCCGATGCCGGCAAAAGCGTCGCCAGGTTTCGATGCCGGGCGAGGCCCGCTCTGCTCCGCCGATCAGCTCCTGCCCGGCGCTAGCGGTAGGCGATACGAGGGTCGAGCCAGCCATAAAGGATGTCGGCGAGGAGATTGAACAGGATCACCAGGCAGGCGAGAACGAACGTCACCGCCATGATCACCGGCGTGTCGTTGGCAAGTATGGAATTGATAAGCAATGATCCGATTCCGGGGATGCGAAAGATCTGCTCGGTGACGATGGCGCCCCCGAACAGCGCCGGCATCTGCAGCGCAACCAGGGTCACCACCGGAATCAACGCATTGCGCACGATATGCTTGACTACGACCGTGCGCTCGGGGAGGCCCTTCGCGCGGGCGGTGGTGACATAGTCGAGGCGAATCACTTCGAGCACCGAGGAACGCACATAACGGGTCCAAGAAGCCGCCTGCAACAAGGCGAGCACTGCCACCGGCATCACTGACTGCTTGAACTGCTCCCAATACCAATGCCACCCCGTTGCGGCGAGGTCCGTGCGGAAGACGAACGGCAGCCAATCGAGATAAATGCTGAACAGCAGGATGAACAGAAGACCTGTGAAGAAAGTCGGCAACGAAAAGCCGATAAATGCCAGCAGGTTGGCAACCTGGTCGAATATCGAGTAGGGCCGCAATGCCGAATAAACGCCGACCGGCAGCGCGATCAGCAGCGCCAGAACTTGCGACGAGCCAATGACGAGCAACGTGGCTGGCAGGCGCTGCCGGATCAGAGTGTCGACATCCATCCGGCTGACGAACGAAAAACCCCAGTCGCCATGCAGCATCGCGGACAGCCAATGCAAGTAGCGCAGCGCGATCGGATCATCGAGCCCAAACTTTGCGCGCAGGCCGGCCGCCACCTCGGGCGGGACGTTCGGATTGCTCGCGAGTTCCCCGAACGGGTCGCCGGGGGCAAGCGCCAGCACCACAAACAGCACGATGCTGATGCCAAGCAGGCTGGGGACTGCGATCAGCAAGCGTCTGAGTAGATACCGGCCCATAATCTAATGCCGTATCCCGTACGGTCACGCCTCCCGATACCAGTCTTTCAGGTTCCAGAAGTCGTTGTCCCAAGCGCTCAAGGTCGCTTTGAACTTATTTGACAAAGCCGTCACCACACCGCGGTTCACTATTGGAATGACCACCCGACCATCTACGACCATGTCGTTCATAGTGATAAACAGCGCCGCACGCTTGACCGGGTCGAGCTCCCGTTCCGCCGCGTGAAAGGCGGCGTCGTATTCGTCATTACTCCAGCGCACGATATTGCGGCCCTGCCACTTGTTGTCCTTCGAAGCAATCTCCCAGGAGACGAACTGTCGCATCAGCGCCTCGGGATCGGGCTGGGTCATGGTGTTTGTGAACATCTGCAGGTCTGAGTAGAATTTCGAGGCTGTATCGGGATTTGCCACGTCGGAGGAGAAATAGACCGATGGGGTGACCGACTTCAGCTCCATGTCGATGCCCGCCTTCTGGCAAGCCTGCTTTACAATAGCCTGCGTCTTCTGCCGGGGCGCGTTGATCGAGGTCTGAAATACGAGCTTCAGCCTCTTGCCGTCCTTGGCACGGATGCCGTCGGGACCGCGCTTCCAGCCCGCCTCTTCCAGCAATTGGTTTGCCTTCTCGGTATTGAACTCCCATTTCGTGTTCTTCGAAACAAACCGCCCTGGGGCGTTGACGAAATTTCCCGTGGCGGTTCCGGTGCGGCCGTAGATGTGCGCCTGCACCGAGGCGCGGTCGACGAGTAGAGCAAGCGCTTGGCGGACGGCGGGATCGCTGAACAGCGGATGCTTCGTCCTCGCACTGGAGCGCTCGCCGTCGAGCTCGGTCCACGGATCGGCGCTATTGAGCTTAATGTGTTCGATCCAGCCGCCCGGCACAATGTCAACGCGGCCTTTGGCGCTGCCGCCGCTTTCGAGTCTGACGAGAATCTCGTCCTCAACCTGCATGTTCCAGGCGTAGTCGTATTCGCCGGTTTGAATGACCGCGCGCGCCGCCGACACGGCGTCGCCGCCGCCCTTCATCTCGATCGTGTCAAAATACGGCCGGTTGGCGAAATGGTACGACGGATTGCGCTCGCCCTTGATCAAATCGCCCGGCTTGAAGTCGACAAACCGATACGGGCCGGTTCCCACCGGCTTAAGATTCGCCGGTGCTTCGCGCGAATTGGCCCCTTTGTAGGGTTCGAATAAATGCTTCGGGATGATCATGCCGCGTGCGCTGACAAAGGGATCCGCCCAGAACGGCGTCGGCTTGTCGAACCGGACGCGCACAGTCAGCGGATCGATCTTTTCGACCTTGGCGTCCTGATAGCTCCCGATCGTCGTCGCTGCCGTCGCAGGG
>JAFAHQ010000135.1 GCA_019237135.1 Alphaproteobacteria bacterium | reverse complement strand
AATGCGAGTGAGACCGTAAATATCCCGGAATGGCGGCGCTTCATTTCCGTCAATCCGGAAGACTCGCCGGCGGCCTACGCCATTACGCCGACCAAAGGAAATACGATTACCATTATCGCTTCGTTGAGCTGCACCGATCCCGAAGTCGCCTTTGTGGAAGTGAGAGCGAGGAACCACGTAAAGGGGCGCGCCGTAAACTTCATCAATGGGTCCGCGGGTCCGGTTGCCTTCGAGCTGATCGACCCACCGACTGAGCTCGGCGAGGTCGGCGTCCACGACCGGACATGGGAATGGGAGTATCGCCCGGATCCACATCATGCCTGGCAGCCATTCGACAGCACGCGCCACCGCTTCTACACGATCCTCGACATCCCGGGCGGTCCTTGGGAGCAGGCGCCCTTCGGCCCGGCCAACAGCCAAATGCCGTGGACCGAGATCCTGGATCGCGCCTGCCATTGGGCTCTCGGCGCAGCCTCGGCGGATATGGCGGCCGCGCTGGTAACCCGGTCGGTTTATGCTCTCGGCCGCACGATCGTGACCTATGACTGCCCCGGCGGCGGGAGCTCGCATTACAGCTTGCCCGATTTCGACGGGACCGCATTTCTCGACCGGCTGCGCGGCGGCGTCGGCAATGGTATCTACGTCAATTGCAGCGATTGCGCGACCATTGTCGCGAGCTTCGCCAACGCACTCGGCTGCGAGCTGTGGGAATCCAAGATGGGCTGGAACTTTGGCCTGAATGACTTGCTGGCGATCGGCAGCAATGTTTGGCAAACCGCGTGCGGGTGGGGCAGCTTCAGTTATCACGAGGTGGCCTGGGAAGCCGCCTGCAATGTGAACAACGGCGTTTATGACGCCTGCCTGCGCGTCAATGGCGGCCCCGATCCGACCGCACCGCCCTACATTCCGTTACAGCCAGAGGACCTGACCTTCGGCAATGTGGGCCAACTCCTCTATCGAGATCGACTTGCCTCGCCCGCCGGCCGGCCCAACTGTAATCCGCAGCCGGCAACCAGGCAGCGGCGTGCTGTGATCTAGGGTGAGCGAGATGGATGCCAGCCAGCGAGCCTATCTCGAGCGGCGCCACGACCTGCGGGTGAGACGCCGGCGCGGGGCGGTGCAACCTCGCCCGATCACCGGCTTTGCCTTCACCGGGCCGGAATTGAGCGGCTGGACATTGTATCGCGCGCGGCGTGACGATCGGCACGCGCCACGCTCAATTCGCACGCTGTGGCATCGCGGCGATCCGATGGCAGAGCTGCTTTCGATCGATCTCTGGGAGTGTCCCTCGACGGCGGCGGCAACCGACCAGCTGGTCGAAATCCTCGGCAATATCCAGTCCGATGCGATCGAGCGTAAGCGCGGCGACGCCGTCATCGGCGACATCGAATTCGCGCTTGACGACTCGATGATCTTGTTCCAGCGCGTGAATATCGTTGTCTTTATTCGCAACGCCGGCCCGAAGATCGTAGGCGTCGGCGCGGTCGCGCGCGCGATCGACGCCCTGCTCGTGCGGCTATCCGGCTCCTGACGACCTTCGGCGAGCATCAGACGCACGCCTGACTACTTTCCGGGCGGGGCGCTGCAGAACGTAAAACAGGAAGATCTCGCCTTCGTCGACCAGCGGATCGAGAAGGGGCTGGTTGCGATTCAGACAAGCACCACCATTTTGCCCCCGGCCTGGCCCGATTCCATTACGCGATGCGCTTCCCGAATGTCCTCAAAGCGGAACACTCGCGCTGGTTTCGCTTGGTAGCGACCAGCGGCCACCTGTTCGGCGATGGTCTGGAGCGGAACGTCCGACAGCGGAAAGCCTGGTTGCCCGAACACAAAACTTCCAAAGAAGCTGAAGTGAACACCGCTGGACATCTGCAGCAGAGGGTTGAAGTCGGGCACCGGAGCAAGCCCGCCTAGAAAGCCCGCGAGGCACGCGCGCCCACCCCGCCGCAGCATGGCGAGGGAATCCAGGATCGTGCTGTTGCCGACCAGGTCGAGAACGGCGTCTATCCGTTTCCGTTCAGGGATGCGCTCCGATAGATCTGGGCCCTCGATCTCGACACGGCGTGCGCCGAGCGCCTCCAATTTCTGGAAGCGATCTTGGTTACGCGCTGTTGCAATGACGTGTGCACCGGCATTTACCGCCATGTTCACAGCTGCTTGTCCGAATGATGACATTGCCCCTCGGATCACCAGCGTCTGGCCCTCGACGAGCTCGAGGTTGCGGAACAGGCTCGTCCAGGCCGTGGCGTAGGATTCCGGGAGTGCGGCGAGTTCTTCCCAGGGAAGATTGGACTCGATCTGCGCGACATTTGTCGCGGGCGGACGCGTGTACTCAGCATAGCTGCCGTTGATGGTCCGGCCCATCCCGCCCATCAATGCGGCTACCTTGGTTCCGACGGCAAATTCGCCACCGGGGCAGGATTTGACGAGGCCGACACACTCGATGCCGCTGACTTCCGCGGCCTCGGCCCATTCTCCCCTTCGCATGTGCATCTCGGCGTGGTTGATCCCAAACGCCTTGACTTGGATGACGACATGCCCCGGCTTTGGTTCAGGGTCGGGGAGCTCCTTGATCACCAGGCTTTCAGGGCCGCCGAACTTCTGGATCACGATTGCACGCATGAGGAATCCTCCGGAGCGAGTTTGCTGCTGAGCACAGGTTTAAGGTGCCGGGGTGCGTTACACCTCGCCGGACTACAGACGGAGCGTCCGGTCGAGGAAATCGCGAATGGCGGCCGCAATCTCCGCGCAGTGCGTCTCCAACGCGAAGTGGCCGGTGTCGAAGAAGCGGACCTCGGCGCCAGGGATGTCGCGCTTGAACGCCTCGGCGCCGGCGGGCAGGAAGAACGGGTCGTTCTTGCCCCACACCGCTAAAAACGGCGGCGTGTGCCTGCGGAAATAGGCTTGGAATTCCGGGTAGAGCCCGACGTTGCTGGCATAGTCGAGGAACAGGTCGAGCTGCACCTCCTGCGCTCCGGGGCGCACCAAGTAATGATCGTCCAGTGAGCGACCATCAGGAGATACAAGCGAGGGATCTGCGACGCCGTGGGTGTACTGCCAGAACGTCGCCTCCGGCGTAAGGAAGGCTCGGAGCGCCGCGCGGTTCGTCTCCGACGGATCCTGCCAGTAGGTGCGGATCGGGTTCCATCCGTCGCTTAGACCCTCCGCATACGCATTGCCATTTTGCGAGATGATAACGGTGATGCGCTCGGGATGCCGCATTGCGAGGCGGAAGCCGGTCGGCGCGCCATAGTCGAACACGTAGATCGCGAAGCGACCAAGTCCAATCACTTCAGTGAAGCGGTCGATGGCCCCCGCAATGTTGTCGAAGGTGTATCCGAACTTGGTCCGCTCCGGCATGTCCGATTGGCCAAACCCGGGCAGGTCAGGCGCCACCAGATGAAAGTGATCGGCGAGGAGAGGGATCAGATCGCGGAACATATGACCGGCGCTTGGAAAGCCGTGCAGCAGAAGCAATGTCGTGGCATCGGCCCGGCCGGCTTCGCGATAGAATATTTTGAGGCCGTCGATTTCGGCCGTGCGGTAGCTGGTCTGGGACATGCGGGGCTCCTTGATGCGTTGTGTGTTAGGCCCGAAAGCGGTAATGACCGGGCTGGTCAGCCGCGTCTCTTGTGTCGGGCGATGAGCTGATCGGCGACGTCATTCAGGTCATCGCCGACGATCTGCGGCTGGGGACCGACGCCCAAAACATCGTTGCCGACCCGCTTGATCAGCGCTGCTTCCCAGCCGGCCGCCACGGCGCCGAGCGTGTCCCATGTATGGCACGCGATAAGACAGAGCCGCGAGGGCTCAACTCCAAGCTCCCTCTCGACGTAGGCGTAGGCCTGGCGCGAGGGCTTATGGTGCTTCGCGCCGTCCGCGCTGAAGCGCCGCTCGAAAAGATCCGCAATGCCGCCATGTTCGAGCTGACGGGTCTGAACCTCGAGCAGATTGTCCGTGAGCGTGAACAGCCGGAAACCTGCATCGCGCAGCTTGCGTAGCGCCGCCGGCACCTCGCGGTGCGGCGGCATCGTAGAAAACTTCTCCGTGAGTTCTTTCTTATCGGCGTCGTCAATTTTGATGCCGCGCGTATCCGCCAGCATCTTCATTACAGCCGAACCGATATCGGTGAACGGAACATAGCAGCCGGCCACAGTCAGGGCCGCGGAATACATGATGAAATTGGCGAACCAAAGACGCATGGCGGCCTTTTCACCAAAGATGCGTTCAAAGATCGGCTCCATTGTTTGAAGATCCAGAAGCGTTTCATTGACATCAAAGACGATCAGCGGGAGCGCGGTCATGTCACTAAGCTCCGATTTGTGTCGCAGATCGTCCAACGCCCGGAAGGTCTGGGCTCATCCGCGGGAAGCGATCGGCAGTGATTGTCGTCATCCGCTGCCCTGCGTGCGTAGGATGTCGAAGCGGAAAATACGCACTGCGGCATGCAACTGAATTGGGTAAACTCGCGCTTCTCTATTTCAGTTTGTGCAATAGTATGCAGGACCGACTCGATGCCTTGACAATCTTCGCCGCCGTAGCAGAGCAGCAGAGCTTCGCCGAAGCCGCCCGACGGTTGCGCCGTTCGCCGGCTTCCGTCACCCGGGCGGTCGCGGCGCTCGAGGACCGTCTCCAAACCCGACTTCTTAATCGGACGACCCGCTCGGTCGCGCTAACCGATGCCGGCGTGCGTTATCTCGAAAGCTGCCGACGGCTGCTGGCAACTTACGATGAGCTCGAGGCGGTCAATCTCGGCGAGCGAGTGCAGCCGCGGGGCTGGATCAATGTTACAGCGCCAACGATGTTCGGCAGGCTTCACGTACTGCCGCTCGTGCGGACCTTTCTCGGCGAATACTCACAGGTCGATGTTCGGCTGCTTCTGCTCGATCGGGTCGTCTCATTGGTGGACGAGGGGCTCGACCTCGGCGTCAGGTTGGGAGAGCTTCCCGACTCCTCGCTGCAGGCGGTCCACGTCGGGCAGGTACGACGGGTCGTTTGTGCGGCTCCGCAATACATTGCCCGGCACGGCGTGCCGATGACGCCGCGCGATCTCGGCGGCCACGCTGTGGTGTCATGCACAGCTGTCACACCCATTCCCGATCGCTGGTCGTTCTACGGTCCGAGCGGCGTTACTTTGGTAACCGTGAGGCCGCGGCTGGTGGTGAATACGACTGCAGGGGCGGTCGACGCGGCGCTCGACGGCTTGGGGTTCGCCTGCATCAGGTCCTATCAGGCGGAGCCGCATATGGCGGCAGGCCGATTACAGCCCGTCCTCGTCGAGTACGAGCCGCCGCCCGCACCTATTCATATCGTGCATCCCGAAGGCCGGCACCTCTCGGCCAAGGTCCGCTTGTTTATCGACTACGCCGCGGAACGGCTGCGCCGCAAATTTGGTCTGTAGGTCGAGATCTGTATTGATGCATCTGTCAACGAGGGCTTCGGTTGACGAGCATGGTTGAGAGGGGTCGAAGACAAATGGTCCGGGAATTCGCCCTGCGTCCCGCCCAACCGAAAGACTTCGCCTTCTGTCAGCGCACATACTTCGAAGGTATGACCGCGATCATCGAGGCGTTGAACCTCGATATGGCCCGACAGCGCGAAAGCTTCCGTGAGCAGTGGCAGTTGGCGGAAGTACGCATTATCACGACCGCGGGCAACGATGTCGGTTGGTTGCAAACCATGCCGGTGGGCGATGCCATCTTCCTCGGGCAGCTTTACCTGGAAAAACGCTTTCAACGACAAGGAATCGGCAGTCGTATCGTGCGCGCAGTGATCGACGAAGCGGCGCGCGAGGGTAAGGCGGTCACTCTCGGCGTGGTCAAAATCAATCCGGCGCGCCAGCTCTACGAGCGACTAGGTTTCCGCGCTACTCACGAGGATCGGCATAAGGTCTACATGCGGCGCGAGCGGAACCCAGGGCCCACGTGAGCACCCAGTTCCCTTGAGTAATCGACCAGGTCGGCAACGCGGTCCCAGCGCTCGTCGCCGCCACCGGCGAGCGCGCTTCGATGTACTTTCTCCGCCATTAGAAATCGAAGGTCAACCGAAGAACCGCTGTTCGTCACTGTGGCCCCGCCGGGTCTCGCGATTGCTCGCCGCCGGCCCGCTGGCCGGCGAAAGCCGCGGGGGTGGCCCCGAGACCAGGACCCGCCAGCTCAGTGCCTCGATCATCGTTCCGGCATAGAGATGGGGCGTAGAGCCGCGTATAGGTGGCGGCGAAGCGCCGCTTCACTTCGTCGAGATCGCGGCGGTCGAGCTGGCCGTCGGGCAAGTCGGCGACTATCTCGTGCATCTGGCCCAGAAGGCGCGTCTCGGCCCGACGCGAGACGGTGATCCCACCAGTGATGCCGGCCTCCGCCAGCAGCCTTCGTCCATCTGCCTCGATCTCGGCAAGAACCCGGTTGATTGCGGTGAAATCGAGCGCCTCGTCGAGTACCGCCGGCGCCGAGCGGGCGAATTCGAAGCTTACCGGTGCAGCGAGAAGCCCAGCGCGGAGGCGGCACCCGACGCGGGCGGCCCCGACTCCAACAGGCGGATCGGAAAGCGCCGCGCCGTCTCGGGCGACGCCAGACCGCCCGCCGACTGCATCAGCCAAAACCGGCCTACGAAGCCGCGCTGGCGCAATTCCGCGTCGATCCGCGCGATGTAGCGGTCCATCAACGGCCCACAAACGCGTTGGCCAATGTCGTCGTCGCGCGTTCGTATTCGCGCAGCTCCGGCACCACCTCGGCCGACAAGGACACCGCGATGCCGGGAAACTCCCTTGCCGCAAGCGCCGCCACTGCGCGCTCATGCGCCGGGTTGCGGTAGGAGTGCAGGAAGCAGACGGCGATCGCCTCGAACCCCGCTGCGGCCAGCAGGGGAATCTCGCGGCGCACTCCGGGCACATCGAGCGCGCGCAACACCGCGCCGTCGCGGCTCATCCGCTCGTCGATCTCGCGCCGCAAAGTGCGCGGCGCGAGCGGCTCGGGGAAGGGCAAGAACAGGTCGTAGATGTCCTAGCGCTGCTCGATCCCCATCTCGACGCTGTCGCGGAAACCCTTGGTCGTCAGCAATCCGACCTTGACGCCGCGGCCTTCGATGATGGCATTGGTGACGAGCGTGGTGCCGTGCACGAGCTCGTCGATTTGAGCGAATTGAATCCCGGCATCAGCGATGAGCTCGGCCAGCCCGGCGAGCGCGCCCTCGGCGGGGTCGTGCGGCATCGTCAGGCATTTGTGGAGCTGCACCGCGCCGGTGACGCAATCGAGCAAGATGAAATCGGTGAAAGTCCCGCCGATATCGAGGCCGACCCGGTGGCGAGAAAAGTGCGGTCCGGCCGGATAGACTGCGACGCGTGCAATCTCGGTCATGGTGCCTCAACACCAGCGGCGTATCGCGCGATGTGGCGTGGAGCCGCCGGGGAGTCATCTCGAAGCGGTTCAAATTGTGCCTTCGCTGCGTTTGACTATCATGGTGCGGTGTCTAGAACCAACCCGGAGACATCCGTTATGAGCACGATAGATGCCAATCGCGTGATCCTGACCGGGGAAAATTCGGTCATTCGGCTCAGCCCTATCGACAGTGACAGCTTCACGACGAATGCCACCTTTTGGCGGATGGTCTCCTCTCCAGGCGGGCCTGGCCATGTTCTCTATTTGAAGAGCGAGCTGACCGAAGCTCGTTGGCGAATATATTCTGACAACATTGCGATGGCGCGTTGGCTGCAATCGACTGTGCTGGGGGCAATTAATGCCGAGCTTCTCGATCTGACCATCACGGTGACCGACGCGCAGTTCAGCAAGTCGGGTGACGCGCGCGATTTCTGGACAGAACGTCTGGACAGCCGCAATGAACAGATCGTGCTCACCTGGTATCAGATGGGTGAGCCGTTCCTGGTCCACACTCAGCCCAATACGGTTCCAGGGCGTCCCTATGGGATGTGCACGGTTATTGTACCGGCGCTCGGCGCTCGGCTGACCCGCAACGGGATCGAAGCCAAAGGCAAACCCTGGCCGCGGGAGCGCGAAGGGCATCCGTCCAGCACCTGCGTATTAGGACTGTGCGAAAGCTGGACGCAACCTAGATAGAGCGATCCCGCTGTTGCCGAGGCTCCTACTGCCGGGTCAACGGGCGCGGCCCCTAAAACGATGGGATGCTGACTCGCTTGTCGATCGTTGATGGTGCGACGCAGAAGCGGCTCTTGCCGCCGTCGCAACGACGCTGGTGGACAGCTAACTATCATGGGCGCAGGACGAGTCCCTCCTGGGCCACGATGGTGCCGGCCCGGGCGATCGCCGCATCGGCGGCGACCTGGTCCATAAAGTCATCGTCGTGACCCGGGTCATGGTGGAAGATTACCAAGGTCTTTACCCCCGCCGCATTGGCAAGGCGCACCCCCTCCTCCCAAGTCGAATGGCCCCAATCCCGGTGGGCGAGGAATTCGGCGTCGGTATAGGAGGCGTCGTAGATCATCACGTCGGCACCGTCGATCAGCTGCAGAACATTGTGATCGAGCCCGTCGGGCCGATGCTCCGTATCTGTAATATAGGCTACGATCTTTCCGCTGTACTCGATGCGATAGCCGGTGGCGTCGTTTGGATGGTTGAGCGGGCCGGTGCTGAGACGAATGCCGGGGTGCGGGACCAAAACCTCGCCGGCGGTAAAATCGATAAAGTCGATCTTGGCGGTGAAGATCCCCATCGGGATCGGGAACAGCGGCGCGATCATCATGCTGTTGAGCACCGCTTCGATGCCCTTGCCATTCAGGTGACCGGCCCAGATCCGTATCCTGCTCCGCGCATCGTAGCACGGGGCAAAGAACGGCAATCCGCAGATATGGTCGAAATGCGTATGACTGTAGAACAGGTCCAGCTCGGCCGGCTGACCGCTGCTCGTCAGCTCGTTGCCGAGTAAGCGCAACCCGGTTCCGCCGTCGAAGACCATCAGGTGGCCCCCGCAGCGGATCTCCACGCACGAAGTGTTGCCCCCGTAACGGACGGTATCGGGCCCCGGGCAGGCGATGCTGCCGCGTACGCCCCAGAACCGTACCGTGTAATCCGAATGGACCAAGGTCCAACCCCGTCCTGTTGCCGCACTATATCGTCGAGTTTCGGGCAAAAGCTATACAGAGCGGCGCCCTTCACCCCACAGTTCGCGAAATTTTTGGAGGTCTTTCTCTAAACCCGACGTTAACCGATGCCGCGGTATCAAGGCCTCATCGTTCACTCAGACAGAGAGTTCCCCTATGTCCGAGGCCGATTACGAAGCGGCGGTTGCCGCGTACCTCCGCACCAAGGGTGTCACGCGGTGCCCGACCGTGTGTGTCGTTCCAACCCAAGCGACCGTCGCCGAGGCGGACCGAGCCGCTTACCGCGACTATGTTGCGGCAAAGGAAGCCGCGCGGCTCGAAAAGCAGAAAACGCTCCAGCAGATCCTGCATCTCTCGCCGCCGTCACCGATGTAGCGCTAAACTCCCTTGTGGCGCCGCCACTATTTGGCGTGAAGCGCCGACGAGGAGAGGAAGCGCTCGCGCGGAAGGGTGGTCTGATGGACATCCGCGAGGTTTCGGTGCGTTGCTGCATCGCCGGCGGAGGCCCTGCGGGAATGATGTTGGCGTTCCTGCTCGCCCGAGCCGGGATCGCCGTTCTGGTTCTCGAAAAGCATGTCGACTTCCTGCGCGACTTCCGCGGCGATACGATCCACCCTTCGACGCTCGAAGTCATGCACGAGCTCGGCGTCCTTGAGGAATTCCTGCAGCGACCCCATCAGGAAGTGCGCACACTCGGCGCGCAAATCGGCGATGTCTTTTTACAGCTCGCCGATTTTGCGCATCTGCCGACTCATTGCCAGTTCATCGCCTTGATGCCGCAATGGGACTTCCTGAGCTTCGTCGCGGAGCAGGCAAAACGCTATCCGAGTTTTCGGCTTGAAATGGAAGCAGAGGCGACCGCTCTGATCGAAGAGGGCGGACGCGTGATCGGAGTGCGCGCAGAGACGCCCCAGGGCAGCCTCGCCGTTCGGGCCGATCTCGTTGTTGGTGCCGACGGGCGACATTCGATCCTGCGCCAAAAGGCAGGTCTCAAGATCGTCGATCTCGGTGCTCCAATGGATGTGTTGTGGATGCGCTTGTCGCGCCATTCGACCGATCCGGGACAAACCTTGGGCCGGATCGATGCCGGCAGGATCCTCGTGATGCTCAATCGGGAGGACTACTGGCAATGCGCGTTCGTGATCCCAAAGGGAGGGTTCGATCAAATACGCCAGAGCGGCTTGGCGGCCTTCCGTGGCGAGATTGCGCGCCTCGCGCCCCACCTCGGCGATCGCGTCGGCGAGCTCCGCGATTGGTCCGATATCAAGCTGTTGACCGTTGCTGTCGATCGCTTGCGGGTTTGGCACCGACCGGGCTTGTTGTGCATCGGCGATGCGGCCCACGCGATGTCTCCAATCGGCGGCGTCGGCATAAACCTGGCTATTCAAGACGCCGTTGCCGCTGCCAACATCCTGGCCCCGCGCCTGCTGCAGGGAACCCCCAATGAAGATGACTTGCAGGCGGTCCAGCGGCGTCGGGAGTTCCCGACTCGCGCGACGCAGCGGCTCCAGCTATTTGTCCAGAACCGGGTGATCGGTCATGTTCTCCGGAGCAGTGGAAAACTGTCGCCGCCGCTGCCTCTGCGGCTGCTCGGGCAGTGGCCGTTGCTGCGCCGTATTCCGGCGCGCCTGATCGGCATCGGCTTTCGCCCCGAACACGTCAAGCTGCCAGCCGCTGCTTGATGCCGCTATTCTTCTTGTGACACGGGGCGGAGTGGCTCCTGCCTGCCGAGGGCCTATAGTCGTAGCCTCGCGGTCGCGGAAGCAGGAGTGCATCTCTTCAAGCAATTTGCGTTCGGTGATTACAACGCGGCCGCGCGCATGAACCCGATCATCGATTACGGAGAATCGCATCGGATTATCTGCCGCTTTTTAATTATATTTTCACCATAAAGTAGGATAATTTTATTGACGAATAATTGACGATCTTTTGACCTTGAC
Source organism: Alphaproteobacteria bacterium (assembly GCA_019237135.1). Lineage (GTDB taxonomy): Bacteria > Pseudomonadota > Alphaproteobacteria > ATCC43930 > CGMCC-115725 > AP-15. Next base: position 9,877 of record JAFAHQ010000135.1, on the reverse strand, counting down.
CATAGCAGTCTAAGTAACATATTGTAACGATTGTAACCAAATGTAACTAAAAGGCCCCCGATATGTTACATTGGACCCCTGAAATTCCAATCGGTACGCAACGGAACGCTCCAGAGGACGACCGAAAGGCGGCGGTTGCCGAATTCATCCGGACGAGAGGAGTTACACGCTGCCCGACCGCTTGCGTCCTGCCGACGCAAGGCCTGGTCGCCGCGGCCGATCGGGCCGCGCTTGAAGAACACGCGATTGAACGCGACCGAATTCGTCGCGCGAAACTCGCTGCTCGCTACCGTTCGTTTTGGGAGGCGGGACTGCCGGTGCCAGACGAAAAATAGCCGAGGGGCTGGCGGGGACCGCGACACTTGGCCCCCTCGGCTAGGGGCCGTGCCCCCGGCAGCCGGACGTTCGCCGTACCATAAGCGGATCGCCGGCCGCAGCGGCGCCGATAACTTGGAGCGATCACCAGACATCGGGAGGCGGTGGCCGATCTGCTATCGCCGCCCCGCCTTCGTGCGGATTACTCCGGAAGGCGCGTGGACTGCCAGGCCACCATCTGCCAGCGTCCACCTTTATTGGCGTAGACGTCGGTGAACCTGACACCGAAGCTGTTGGGACGGCCGCCGGACATCACACTGATGCGGCACGACCCGGTCAGCACCACGGTGTCGCCGAGGTCCTGAGCCTTCACATCAGACGGTTCGACCGCGGTATAGACCGTAGCGCCGGATTCCATATTGCCGATCAGGCTCTGCTTGGTGTCGAGCCGCGCCGTAGAGTGGGTATAGACGAGGTCGTCGGCCAGCAGTGCATTCAGTGTGGCGGCGTCCTTTTGCGCCATCGCAGTCATGCGCTTTTTGTCCAAATCGATGATCATCTGCCGGTTGTCTGCCATGAGTTTCTCCTCCTTCGAAATACGACGACCCGCAAATCAGCGGATCATCAGCACCAGCTTGCCCTGCAAGTGACGGCCCTCGCTGACCCGGTGCGCCTCGGCCGCGTCAGCGAGCTTATACCGCGTAATCGCCGGCGGCCAGACCGCACCGGCACCATAGAGCGCCAGCATCCGTTCCAGATGAGCGCGGTCGCGCTTAACGTTCGGGCGCAGGACCTGGACATCCTTGCGGGTCGGCTGAAATCCCGCCGGTGCCGCCGCAATCCAGACGAGCCGCCCGCCCGGCTTCAGTACGGCATAAGACCGCACCTGGACCTCGCCACCAACCGTGTCGAACACGACGTCGCAGTCATGCACCGCCGCGGTGAAATCCTGCATGTTATAGTCGATCGCGCGGTCTGCCCCGAGGCTGCGGACATAGTCGTGATTGCGGGCGCTGGCGGTCGTGATCACCGTGGCGCCAAGATGTTTTGCGAGCTGGATTCCAAAGCCGGCAACACCCCCGGCGCCCCCTTGGATCAGGATCGTTTCGCCGGGTTTGAGCTTAACCGTGTCCTCGACCGCCCATAACGCAGTCAGGCTGGTCAATCCTAGCGCTGCCGCCTCGGCATGGCCGAGCCGTTCCGGCTTCTTGGCGATGATCGGAGCCTTGATCGCGATTTTTTCGGCGTAGCATCCCTCGATCCCCTGATCGGTCACCCCGAACACCGCGTCGCCTACCGCGAAATCGGTGACGCCGTTGCCGAGCGCGCTGACAACACCTGAGAAGTCGCGGCCTAGGATGTGCGGGAATTTGAGATTGTGACCTGGCCCACCCAATCGCACCTTGTAATCGGCCGCATTGATACTGGCCGCGTGAATGTCGACCACGACCTCGCCCGGACCGGCGCTTGGGTCCGGTACCTCTTCTAGGCGCAGCACCTCCGGCCCACCATACTTTGTCAACAGCACTGCCTTCATGGTCTCCTCCTACCTGCTACTGCCGTTGCAGAAACTCGATCAATAGCATGCTCACCTGCTCCGGCTGCTCCTGTTGCACCCAATGGCCGGCGCCATCGATCAGATGGCAGCCCAGCATCCGAGGGCACGCGCTCTCTTGCATCCGTTCGAAATTGCCAGGACGCTGGTAAGTCCCCCAATCGCTCTTTCCTGCAATGAAGATCGAGGGCACGTCGATGGTGCGGCCAGAAAACAATTGCAGTTCACTGTCGTATCTGCCCTCCGTCCGGCTCCGGTACCATTGCAGTCCGCCCTGGAACCCGGTCCGCTCGTACTCGGCGCTGTAGACCGCGAGGTCATTCTCCGGAAGCCACCTACATGCCGCGATCTGGGCGGCGGACGGCATCTCGGCGGCCACGGTTTCCGCCATGTTCTTTTTCAGATCCATGATGTAATAGGTCGGCATTTTCGCCAGCTCGGCGGCGGTCCAGGACTTCAACGGGTATGGCTTATTGTCTGTCCAATCCGCACTTTTGTAGTGAAAATACCCGCGCAAAAAGGCGTGGACTCCCTGCGGACAGTCGTGCATATCGGCGTTGGCCGACCGGGTCGAGTAATACCATTGATAGTGCTTGCGCGGCCGATCGAGCTTCGCCAGCTCCTGGTGGATGCCGTCACCCGGCGAGCCGTGGGGCTGCGGATTGTTCGCAGTCTCGAATGGCAGCGCCGGCGGACCAGCGAACGGCGCACTCATCAGCGCGACGGAACGAAACACATCGGGCCGCACGAGCGCGCTCCACGCCGCGACCGACGCTCCGAAATCGTGTCCTGCGATCAATGCGACGTCACGATAACCGAGCGCGGAGACGAGACCGAGGGCATCCCTGACCGCGTTCAGAATTCGAAAGGAAGCGAGATCCCCGTCATAGTCCCCGTCCCAGCCCGTCGTGCGGCCGTAGCCTCGCTGATCGGGTGCCACGACGTGAAACCCGGCTGCGGCAAGGGGCAGAATTACTTTTCTCCAGGAGTATGCGAGCTCCGGAAAGCCGTGGAGCAGCAGCACCAGGGGCCGGCCCTGCGGCTCAAAGCCCGCCTCCAGCATGTGCATGTCGAGGCCATTGATGTTCCGCAGGAAACAGGAACGGATGTCGGGCAGGAGCGCAGCATTTTCCAAGGGCGCCATATCGGACATCTTCGCCTCCTTCGGGCGGAACGGCTGCCAAGCCTAGCGAAAAATGCCGGGAATGAAAGGATGACCGCTTCGCCTCGGGTAGAGGGATCAGGAACGCCGAGCTCGTCCCGTCGGGGTCCGCTAGCCCGAGCGCAGCTTTTATTCGCTGCGCGGGGTAGCCGCCTGACCTGGTGACCGATCGATCAGAGCAAAGGCAAAGCTCCGGCCGCGCTCGCGATTGAGGGCCTGGTCGATCCATAGCATTCCGTAGGCCTCCAGCAGACGCGCAATCCGCAGCGGGCCGGCGTCGACCGCCTCGAAACCGAGCTTCGCGATCAGCGACATGACGACCGGCTTCCTCGCTTCGTCATCGCCGGCGATGAACATGACCGGGCGGACCGGAAACAATGGCGCCTTGTCCATATTCTCCGCGCCGATCTGGTTCAGTGTCTTGAACACAGCCGCTGCTGGTGCCCAGGCCGCCACCTGTTCGCCCGCTGACGTATTATGGCCGAGCACCAGCTCCAGCCCATTCGGGCCTATACCGAGCGGATTGGTGCAATCGATGATGATCTTGCCGGAGAGATCGCCGAGGCTCTTCACTGCCGCTTCAGTTGCCTGCCACGGTGTCGCAAGGACAACAGTCTCGGCAGTTCGAGCCGCTTCCAGAGGTGAGCGAAGTCTCTCGCGAGGCAGAGAATTGTATTTAGGATCGGCGGGATCGGGCACGCCGAAGACTACGTCCTCGCCAGCACCCAGCCAGCCGCGGCCGAGCGCAGAACCAACATTACCGGCACCGATAATCGCGATCCTCATCAGCAACTCCGTGGAAAGCCGATTTCGTGACCCACGCTAGCAGCTCGTCAGCCGAGCCGGCACCCGGTCATTCGCCCAGCTTGAGCGGCCCTAGCCGCCAGCCGCACTCGTCACCTGCAGCGTGACATTCGGTGCCGCAAAGCGGATTTGGCCCCCGGCGAAGGCGTCGATCAGCCGGCGCAATGCCAGGCGCTGCAAGTAGGTCGGGCGCGATGGCGTTGCGGTAAACTTGCAGCGGACGACAAGATCATTTTGCAGCACGTCGACGACACCCTGCATCTTGAGCGGCTGGATGAACTCGCCGCCGATATCGGGGTCGTCGAGCAATTCCTCGCCGACATGCTTGATGGTCTTGCGCACCGTCTCGATGTCGGCGGTGGGATCGAGGTGAAGGTTGAACTTCACCACCGACCAGTCACGGCTGTAATTGGTGACGGACAGGACCTGCCCGAACGGGATCGTGTGCACCTGACCGTTCTGGTGGCGCAGCCGCACCGAGCGCAACGACATGCCCTCGACGGTGCCGCGGAGCCGGCCGGTATCGATGTATTCGCCGACCCGGAAAGCGTCCTCCATCAGGAAGAAGATGCCCGAGATCACGTCGCGCACCAGGCTCTGCGCACCAAAGCCGACGGCGATGCCGAGGACGCCGAGCCCGGCGAGAAGCGGGCCAATGTCGAGACCGAGGGTCGCCAGCGCGACGATGACCGCGACGACCGCGAGCGCGATCAGCAGGGTGTTGCGCAGCAGCGGCAGCAAAGTGTCGATCCGCGAGGCCGAGCCCGGGATCTCGTCCTCGTCGCCCGGTGCGGCGGGCGGCGGCATTTTCTCGTCGATGACTGCACTGAGTACCGTCCACAGGATCCAGGCGGCGACGACCGTCGCTGCCGCTTCGAGGGCCGGCCGAACAAACAGCCGTTCGATGCTGCCGGGCTCCGGGTCGACGAGGTCGAAGCCCCAGGTCTCGCCGAGCCAGGCGGCCCCCAGAATCCACCAAAACGCATCGGCAAGTCGGCTCAGCGCACGGTGAAGCCGCGCCCGGCGCAGGCTCAGCCTGACGTCCGTCGTGTCGCAGGCGCAGAGCCGCGAAATCAGGTTGTGGCTCGCTTGCCCCACCACGGCCAAGGCGACGATGATCCCCTGCGTCGACGTCGAGGCACGCGCGACCCAGGCACCCTTGCCTAGGGCGAACTCGATACCCGCTCCGAAGAATATGCCGATGGACAAGGCGATGAAGAACCAGTGCCAGGATGCCGCCACCGCCCGTCTTACCGGGCCGGGCTCGCCGCCGGTCGCTGCCAGGATTGCCCGGCCGATCGCGCGGCGGGTCGCCCAGAACATGGTGATCTTGTAAAGGGTGATAACGAACCCCAAGGTCGCCGCCGCGCCAAATACGGCTTCCTGGCCAAAACCGAGCTGCTCGATCAGCCAGATCAGGAAGAAGTTGAACGGGGCAACCGTCAGATAGACCGCAAACCATCGCGAGCAGACCCGGGCATCGCCGTCGTCGACCGCCAGCAGTCGGAGGTCCGAGCGGCGCGGCGAGACGATGATAATCAACAGGACTATCGACAGCCGCCATTGCAGTGCGGCCCAGACAAGCCGGTCGGCAGTTTGCGCAAGGATCGGCCGGCCCATCGAGACCGCCATCAGCAAAGCGCAGAACAGGAAAGCGAAAACGGCGAGACCGGCGGTCGCGACGAGAAACTTGATCAGGGCCGCACGCAGGCGAGCCGCGAGCGTCGGTTCGATGACCAGTCGGCGATCGAACGCTGCTCGCATGCCCAACCCAATCAGCGGAGCCGCCACGAGGCCGGCGAGCGCGATGATCCAAAATCGAACCGCCGCTTCGCGCGTGCCGCCTTCAGCCTCCACTTCCCGGACCCAGACCTGCGGCGCCCGTGAGAGCACCGGCACCGCGCGCATCGCCTCTTTGGTCGCCCTCCATATCCGCACTGTCAACTTCATGCCGGTCATCAACGTCGGAGGATCCACCTCTGGAGGATCGGCGGCAGGCGCCGTCGGCTGGGCGCCCTTGGCGGCGAGATCGGCAATCAGGCCTTTGACCGACTCTGCCGACATCGAGGACGGCAACTGCAACACGACGGTCTGGCCGGCGGGCTCGGCGGCCCACCCGGCCGGCGTCACGCAGAGCAGAAGCAGCAGCGCCAAAACAAGAGATCGTGCCGGCATCGCCCGGTATTTAAGCTGAAATGCTGAGATGACCAGACCGCCCGGTCGAACGGCGAGCGGCCCTGCCCGCTGTCCGGCGCTTTCGGCCAGCGGCTCTGTTATTCGGTGTCGGGCTGCTTCGACGGGTGGGCATCGGCAAAAGCCGGGATCGCGATGCAGCTGTCGTAGACGCGAATGACGCGCGGATAGGCATCGAGCGGACAGTCGAAAGTCTTGGCGGGCGTCACCTGGGTGACGAGGCAGATATCCGCGACTGTCGGCCGGTCGCCATGGCAGAACCGGCCGCTCTCGGGATGTTCGGCGAGCAACGACTCGATCGCCTGCAGCCCGGCGCCGAGCCAATGCTGAATCCAGGCAAGCCTTTGCTCGTCGCTGACCTTCAGCATATCGGCCAGATAATGCCGCACGCGCGGCACGATCAGCGGGTGCGAGTCGGCGGCGTTGATCAGAGCGATCCCTCGCACCCACGCTCGCGCCGCCGGGTCGCCGGGAAGCAGCGGCGGATGGGGATACTTCTCGTCCAGATATTCGAGGATGGCTAGCGACTGGAACAGCTTGACGTCGCCGTCGATCAGGGTCGGCACCACCATCTGCGGGTTGATCGCACGATACTCGGCGGCGAACTGGTCGCCTTTTTCGAGGTGCAAAAAGCTGTCCTCGCGCGCGAGGCCCTTCAGGTTCAGCGCGATGCGCACGCGGAAGCTCGCCTGCGAGCGGTAATAGGTGTAGAGGCTCATGCTTTCCTCTCCTCCGGTCACGGCCGATCGCGGCGACCGCCACAAATAGCGGAGGTGCGATGCCCGAAAAAGGCCCGCCGGTATTCCTTGATTATGACCAAGCAGCACTCGACGCGGCCTATGACCAGGCCGCTTACGCGCCCAACCGCGAGCAGCTGATCGAGCGTCGCATCGGCGACAGCGCAGCAGCGCGGCGGCGTATCGGCGAACCCGAGCGTGTGGCTTATGGTCCGGGCGAGATTGAGTGGCTCGACATCTACCGCAGCAGGCGTGTGCCGGCGCCGATCTTTGTCTTCATCCACGGCGGCGCCTGGCGCAGCGGCCGCTCAAAGGATTTCGCGACGCCAGCCGAGATGTTCCTCCGCGCCGGCGCGCATTACGTGGTGCCCGACTTCGCCTGGGTACAGGACGTCCGCGGCAATCTGATGGTGCTCGCCGATCAGGTCCGCCGCGCGGTCGCCTGGATCCACGAGAACATCGCCCGGTTCGGCGGCGACCCAAGCCGGCTCTATATCGGGGGCCAATCCTCGGGCGGCCATCTTGTTGCGGTAGCGCTGACGACCGACTGGCAGTGCCAATTCGGTCTGCCGGCCGACCTCATCAAAGGCGGCATGTGCATTAGCGGCATGTACGATCTCGAGCCGGTGCGGCTGTCGGCGCGCAGCCGCTATATCCGGTTCGACGACGCGATGGTCGCCGCCTTGAGCCCGATACGGCATCTCGACCGATTGCACGCGGCGCTAGTCGTCGCCTACGGCACCCGCGAGACTCCCGAATTCCAGCGCCAAAACCGCGAATTCGCCGCCGCGGTCGAAGCAGCCGGCAAGAAGGTGCGGCTCCTGGTCGGCGAGCACTACAATCACTTCGAATTGCCGGAGACCCTCGGCAATCCGTATGGGCTGCTCGGACGGGCGGCGCTCGACCTTATGGGCTTGACGACGGAAGGTGCCTGATGACCCGCATCGACCTGCGTTCCGATACGGTGACCCTGCCCTCGGCGGGGATGCGGCAGGCGATGGCGTCGGCCCCGGTCGGCGACGACCAGTACGGTGAGGACCCTTCGGTCAACCGGTTGCAGGAACGCGTTGGCGAGTTGCTCGGAAAGGAGGCCGCCCTCTTTGTGCCAAGCGGTACGATGGCGAACCAGATCGGCCTCAAGATCCTGACCCGGCCGGGCGACGAGGTCGTCCTCGGCGACGAGGCCCACATCGTCTGGCACGAAGCGGGCGCGGGGGCGGCAAACTCGGGGGTGCAGTTCGCCGTCGTCGGTCGAGGTGGGCTGTTCACTGCCGCCGATCTGCGAACGGCCTACAAACCGCCCGGTCACATCGTCTTCCCGCCGACGACTTTGGTGGCAATCGAGAGCACCCACAACCGCGGCGGCGGGGTCGTGTTCCCGCAGAACGATGCCGTCGCGATTTGTGATGCGGCGCGCGAGCTCGGCATGGCGAGCTATCTCGATGGGGCGCGGCTATTCAACGCCGCCGCGGCGTCAGGGCGAAGTTTGGCCGAGCTGGCGGCGCCCTTCGATGTTGTTTCCGTTGCGCTGTCGAAGGGTCTGGGCTGCCCGGTCGGCAGCCTGATCGCCGGCCGCCGCGACGCTATTGCTCGCGCGGTGCGCGCGCGGCGCATGCTCGGCGGCGCAATGCGCCAATCGGGGATCCTCGCAGCCGCGGGGCTCTGGGCGCTCGACAACAACCTCGCGCGGCTCGCCGAGGATCACGCCAATGCATGGCTGTTGGCGGAACGACTGGCCGGAATGCGCGGCGTCAGTCTCGATTTGAAAACGGTGCAGAGCAACATCGTGATCTTCCGGATGGAAGAGGGGGCTCCCGACGCGGCGACGATCGTCAGCCGCGCCCAAGAGCGGGGCGTGTTGGTCTCGGCCTTCGGCCCGCGCACGGTGCGCGCGGTCACCCATCTCAACGTCGGCCGCGAGCAATGCCGGCAGGCAGCCGACCTGGTCGCCCAGGTGATCGAGCGCGGGTGACTCGGCACCCCCCGTGCTGCCAAATTCCACCGTAGGCAGATTCTACATCTCTTCAGATGATACGGTCGTCTCTCTGCAGCCAGCAGGAGCAGTCTTGTGTCGCCATTTCGAACCGAAAAGGAAAAGATGTTGGCGGGCGAGCTGTATCGCGCGGACGATGCCGAGCTGGCGGCAGACCGAAGCGCCGCGGGCGCGTGGATGGTCCGCTACAACGCGGCGCTCAGCGCCTCGGACGCCTACCGGCTCGCCCTCCTGCGAGAGTTATTGGCAGAGGCCGGAGACGGCGCGGTGATCCGACCACCATTTCATTGCGATTACGGCTACAATATCCGGCTCGGGCCGGACGTGTTTTTCAATTTCAATTGCGTGGTCCTCGATGTCGTTGCGGTGACCGTTGGAACACGAACGCAGATCGGCCCCGCGGTCCAGATATACACCGCAGACCATCCACGTGATCCATCGGTCCGCCAGACGGGTGCCGAGTTTGGGCGCCCCATCCGGATCGGCCAGGATGTGTGGATCGGCGGCGGCACGATCATTTTGCCGGGCGTGACGATCGGAGATAACGCCGTGATCGGCGCGGGCAGCGTGGTCACACGCGATGTTCCTGCAGGCTCGACCGCGCGTGGCAATCCGGCCCGCGCCACAGCTACGGGGTCCAGAGCGTAACCGTGCACTTCCGATGTATGCAGGGAACCGGCTCAGCAGATGTTTTTGCTGGTGCCTCCTGCGGCGCGTACTGCGCAACCTGCACGTCGAAGGTCTAATGCCGTCGCCGCGGTGGAGTCGAACCCGATAGACGGCGCGCGGCGGTTCGGGCATTACCTCGAATCCTCGACCCAGGGGACATAATGATGGCAAACGCGCAGGCCCGCTCACCCTTTGCCGGCATGGCAGAATATTGGAACAGCCCCGCCACGCGGCCTTGGGCCGAGCAGCATGAACGGCAGGATCGTGCGCTCGCCGGCTTAGCAATGGCTTTACTGAAACTGGCAGCAGCGCAACCAGGTGAGTGGGCGCTCGACATCGGCTGCGGCGCCGGCACCACCGTTCTTGCGTTGGCAGCACAGGTCGGGCCGAGCGGTTATGTTTTGGGCGCCGACATCTCGGAGCAATCCGTGGCTCGAGCACGCGAACGC
>JAFAHQ010000124.1 GCA_019237135.1 Alphaproteobacteria bacterium | reverse complement strand
GCCTGCAAGGTCGTGCCCGAGATCGAGAACGAGCCGATCGGCCGCCGCCGCCGCTGGCAGACCCGCACCCGCGACCAGGTCGTCGTCGATTTGCGGAACGCGTTGGCAACGACACGGTGAAAGTGACAATGCGTTGCTCGCATTTGGCGGCCGCCGTCAAGTCTGCTGGGTGAGCGAGCGCGTCGGGCTAAGCTTGGCCGGCAGGGCCAAGGCCAGGAGCAGGCTGACGACCGCGACAACCCCGGCAATTACGTAAACAACGTGCACCGAGCTGGCGATCGCCTGGGTCAGCCGCACAAGCTCGCCAGGGGCGAGCATCTGGCGCGCCGACGGCTGCATGAGCCGGTTCACTGAATTGCCGGCTTCCGGCAGCTGGCGATGGATGCCGAAATTGACGATCGCACCGAATACGGCCGCGCCGACTGACGAACCGACCATGCGCATGAACATCATCGAGGAGGTGGCCATGCCGCGCTCGTTCCAGTCGACGCTGGCTTGGGTCGAGACGATAAAGGCGGTGTTGCAAAACCCCATCCCAATTCCGTTCAGCAACGCACCGGTACCGACCCATAACAGGCTGTCCGAGGGATCGAGCGTCATCAGCACCAGGCTGCCGGCGACCAGGCACACACCGCCGATGCTCGCCGCCAAGCGGTAGGAGGTGCGGATCATCAACCGGCCTGAGGCGATGCTCGCAAACGTCCAGCTGACCGAGGACGCCGCGAGCGCGATGCCGGCAGCCGCCGGGCTGCGTCCCATCGCGCCTTGCACATAGGTCGGCAGAAAGGCGGAAAGCGACATCATCAACGCACCGTTGGCAAATCCGGCGAGGCAGCCGATCACGACGACCCGGTTACGCCAGAGATTGATCGGCAACAGCGGCTCAGGTGCGGCCCTCTCGTGCGCGGCAAGCACAGTCAGCGCGACCGCGCCCCCCACTGCGAGCACGGCGATCGTCACGACCTCGCCGGAATTCCCGATCTGCATCAGCGCCAGCATGATGCCCCCGGCGCCGAGCACCATCAAAACCGAGCCGAGATAATCGATCCGGTGCCGCCGCGCCTGCTGGCGCTCGTGCAGGAAACGGCTGAACATTATGAAGGTCGCGACGCCGATCGGCAGATTGATCCAGAAAACGAGCGACCAACTAACATGTTCGACAAGAAAGGCGCCGAGTGTGGGGCCGATGATCGCGGCGACACCCCACACTCCCGAGATGTAGCCCTGCACCCGGGCGCGCTCGGCGGGTCCATAGATGTCGCCGACAATCGTTGTCGCGATCGGCTGAATGGCCCCGGCGCCGGCCCCCTGGAGACCGCGAAACAGGATCAGAGGCGCCATGCCCCAGGCCAGTCCGCACAAGGTCGAGCCAACGAGGAACAGGCTCGCACCGGCGAAGAAGACGCGCTTGCGGCCGTAGAGATCGGCGAGCCGCCCGTAGATCGGGATCGTCACCGCCTGAGCGAGCAAGTACGCAGCAAAGGTCCAGCTGAATAGGTGAAACCCGCCGAGCTCGGCGACGATCGTCGGCATCGCGGTGGCGACGATCGAGATATCGATCGCCGCCATGAAGATCGCCATCATCACCGCGGCGAGCACCAGCCGCCGCGCCGCTTCGGATTCAGCCGATGAGCGCTGCTCGAGATCCGGGCGAGCGGTGGGTTGGTCGAGCAATGCGCCCTCGATGCAAAATGCGACGTGTAGCTGGAGCGGCGCCCGCCGGACAAGAGGGCAGGCCGCGCATCAGGGATGCATGGGATTTCGGCAGCCGACTCGACGCGGCGCCCTCAGCCCACTCACTGACGCCCACAGCCGCTCGCTGATCTCGCTCACCGCGGTGCGGCTCAACAGGCTGCGGCCCCCGCGCCGGTAAGGAGCCGCCGAGGGCACGGCACCAACCCCATTTAGGCGGTGTTAATCGTTACGACGCTAACCTGTTCTTCACGTTAGTCGTGGACGAACGCTGTGCCATGAAGACCGCAACCGACCGCGCCGCCGAGGCGATAGAAGCCGCAGAAATGATGTTCGCCAACGAGATGGGCACGACCTTGGACCTCAGTCCGGCCGCGAGAATGGCCTTGATCGTAAAGATCGCCGCCGCGATCCAGACGGCCGTCGCCGAAGAGCGAGCGAGGCTCGTATGCACACATTAGTCCCTGCATTCGCTCTAGGATGAGTGGCGGCGATGGAGCGTCTTGCTCTCTGGCACTGGCCGCGACTCCGCAGCTCTGTTGGAGCGATACGCCGGGCAGCGAGGGTGACCGTCGACCTCTACCTATTTCTACCTGGATCCGGGAATGATGATCCGGGCCTCGTTCAAGATCGGCGATGAGGCCGCCGGATTTGCGCAAAAATTGGCGGTTAGCTACTTGATACACCGTGGCAACTAACCAGCCAACAACGGTGCAGCCCACACGAAGATCGATAGCGGGCGACCATGTCCACACCCGCCCTGCCGGGACCTGCTCACCGGAGCAAATAGCGAGGCTTCGGCTGATCGTTTGGCGCCGGAGCTGCGAGCATCAGGTCGAGCCCGACGTGGTCCGGCTGGCGGCGCGTTATGGCGCTGAGCCTCCGGTCCTCGATCGGCGCCAGTCGGCCCCGATACTATGAAATCCGGAACTGTCGGCCACCGCTTGCTGTTCTGATGATCGGGGTGATCGGATATTCCCCCCATTCCTGATCGCCCGTTTCGGGACCCCGGCTTTATCCCCTGGCCGGGGCTCCCTTTTGGAGCGACACAGGCATGCGACCCACTCGAAGAGCCGCAGGTACCTGTTCGCTGCACAGACCGTTCGCGATGTCGAGTTGCTTGGGCCTCAGTCCAGCGACGCCATGCTCGCCTCTATTGTCGGTCGAACATTCCCTGGATGCTTGGGCACACCTCTAGAACCGGAGAGTTGGTAGGGGTAGCGCAGCGATTTTCAAGCGCGCTGAACCTGGAGGTGAATATCGAAAACTAATTCTGACCAGCGCTTCGGTATTGGCGCTAGGTATCGGCGGTGCTAGCCTGAGCCAGGCGGCGGACACCAGCAACATGGCCCCGAGTGCCGGATCGAACATGCCGGCAATGTCCGGAACCCCCTCTTACTCGCGGACCGCTACGAACCAATCCAGCGATGAGGTTCGGCAGGCTCAGCAACAGCTTCGGGACCAAGGGCTCTATCATGGGCCAATCGACGGGATCATCGGGCGGGAGACCAAGCAGGCGCTCGGGCAATTCCAAATGAAGAATGGGCTGAGCCAGACCGAAACACTCGATCAGCCGACAATGGACAAGCTGCTCGCCAATACGGGCGCCGCCCAGGGTTCCAGCATGCCGCCAACCATTTATCACGGCACAGGGCCGACGGCAAATCCGCAACCTGCTGCTCCCGGCGCAAGCGGACTTGGCGACCACAGCGCGCCGAAACAATAAACGTCCGTAAAACGGAGCCTGCCCCCACCAAGTCGGGGGCGGGCGCCCCTCTGCTCAAGGCCTTGCTCGCTTCCTTTCCGGGCGAGGAAATGACGTACTGGCCCTTGAGCACGTGCGTCGGCAAAGTCAAGAACAGATGGCCCGACCCCGATGGAGCCGATAGCAGCCAATCACCTGGATAGACTGCTCGCCGCGGTGTTCGTCATGTTGGCGCTCATCGGATGCGCTCAGGTGCAGCGAAGCCCGGAGCGGTTCTCTAATCGCCGGCACAACATTCTCATACGCCCTAGCCGACCGAGATAGCCGCTCTCTTGGCTTCGCCGAGAACGGCCTTCCGATGGACGGCGGCACGGGATTTTTCCAAAGCGATATTGGCGAGACGATTGGAGGGCACGAGACGCTGAGGGCAATATCCTCTTTCAGCGGGGCAGCGCCGAGCCAGGCGGCCAGGGGGGCGGATAGACCAGCGCGTACCCGTAAGCGGGGGGACCGCCGGGAATGTACCCGAAAGGAAAAGGCGGCGGTGGGAATGGCCGGATTATAGTGCCTGCAACCCTCGGAACGGTGTGCGTTTCGTCGCGCTCGTCCTCGCCGACTGCGCGCTGACCAAGCCGTTTTTCGCTCCGCGCAGCACGCGTCGAATGGTCGACATGACGCGGGTCGTTGGTCCGCTTGTGCAAATGCGCTAGTTGCATACCGCGTTCCGCGCGTTGATGGGACGCCGGCAGCACACGCCGCGATTCCCGGCTCGGTCCTACATCTTGCGGCTGTTGCAATCCGGTCGCTGGTGGAGCCGCCTGGACCGGCGGCGGCAACGGGGCGGTCGCCATCGGACTGTCTTCGGCGCCGGCTGATACTTCGGCTCCAGACAACAGCACTGTCAAGGACACGGCGACGGCCAGCCCGTAGCGCGTCCTGGTCGAACCTGCCGGTCTGGGATCGACGTAGCAAGAAGCGGTAGCATTAGCCGACATTTTTAAGCTTCCGGAGGTTGTGGCACTATTTTGGCCGTCATTGGGCCTTCGTGGCAACAAGGTTCGCTCGCGACCTGTGGGCGCGCCTGCGCGGATGGCGCCCGCGATTTGGCGATGGGCGACTTGACGAGGCATGCGAACCGCTGATCGAACATTCCAGGAACCGAGACCGGAGTAGTTCCGGAGATAGATGGTTTCTTGGCCGCGATCCGGCTACTGGAGACGTGTTTATCCGACAGGAACCTAACCTGGTTAGACGAGCGAGATCGATATCGGCAGACTTCCCAGCAACGGGCCAAGCAAATCCACAGCATCAAGCGCTATTGCGCCTGCTGGAAAAAGTGCTCGAAAGCCATCCCGCGGGCTGAAGGGCCGACGTGTGGTGAGTGTGCCGGCGGTTGTTTCAGTCCAGCAGGACCCGAGACATGCCATACGCACTGGCAGCGGCGGCGCAGTGGGGCTCGGCCGGGATGCTCCATCCACCGAAGTGGTGGGTAACCCTGTGGACAGACCATCGTTCCACCGCTGAAGTCTAAACAGCTTTTAAAACTTTTGTGAACTTTTCATGGCTGCTTAAATTTTAGGCAGATCTAAGCTGCGGTTTTTTGTGTTTTTTTCGA
>JAFAHQ010000119.1 GCA_019237135.1 Alphaproteobacteria bacterium | reverse complement strand
CGCGGCACTTTGAAATCGGCCAGACGCGCGCGCAGGAATGCAGTGACCTCGGCGGCGGCGAGCGGCGCCTTGGGGTCGGGTTCGATGTGGGCGCAGAGCTTTTCACCGAACTCTTCGTCTGGAATACCGAAGACTGCGCAATCATGGACACCCGGCATGGCGAGCAGCACCATCTCGATCTCCGCAGGGTAGATGTTGACGCCGCCCGAAATGACCATGTCGCGTGCGCGATCGCAGATAAAGAGATAACCGTCCTCGTCGAGATAGCCGACATCGCCGAGCGTGACCAAACCGTCTCGCTCGACTTCGCGGCGCTTGTGGTCCAGCCCGTGATAGGTGAAATCGGGAAAGCCGTCGACCCAGAGATAGATCTCGCCCACCTCGCCCGGCGGCAGGATCCGACTGTCGGCATCGTAGATGCGCACCGTGCTGCCCGGCCGCGGCCGCCCGACCGTGCCGGGCTTCCGCAGTGCTTCCTCGGAGGCATGGAATGTGACGACCCCGGTCTCGGTCGCGCCGTAATACTCGCAGATCACCGGCCCCCACCATTCGATCATCGCGCGCTTCACATCCACCGGGCACGGTGCGGCGCCGTGGATCACCCATTCGAGCGACGAGAGGTCGTATTTTTGTCTGACCTGCTCCGGCAGGCGCAGCAACCGGACAAACATGGTCGGCACCATGTGGAGATGCGTGATGCGGTATTGCTCGATCAGACGAAGCAGTTCCTCGGCATCGAAGCGCGGCTGCAGTACGGCCAGACCGCCCATAGGCACAGCGTAGAGCCCGTAAGCATTGGGCGCGGCGTGATAGAGTGGGCCGGTGATCACGGTACGAAAGGCCCGCTCCGGCACCATGCCGAAAACGTCTCGCACTCCCTCAGCGAACAGCTGCGCTGTTTTGGGCCCCAGGTCGAGCCGCCGCACGCCCTTGGGATTACCGGTGGTGCCGGAGGTGTAGAGCATGCTGGAGATCACCCCAGTTGCGGCTTCCGAGGTCGGCGGGAAGCAGGTGACCAAATCTTCCCACTGCAATGCGCCCACCGGTGGGTGGCATAGCTCGTCGGAGATCCCGTAGGCAACGGCGATTTCCGGTGGCGTGGGCACGACGAAAAGCGGCACCTCCGACGGCATCGCCGGCCCGACCTCCGGCAGCAGGTCGGCGTGTGCGATGACCGCCTTGGCGCCACAGTCGTTCAGCACATAGGCGATCTCCTGGGTCTTGCCGTGCCAGTTGACTGGAACGTTGTAAGCGCCGAGACGCTGCGCCGCATAGCTCGCCTCGAAGAAGGCAAAGTCGTTGCGCAGCACAATGCCTATCGCGTCGCCGGCGCCGACACCGAGCTCGCCGAGCCCAGTGGCTGCGCAGGCTGCACGCTCCATCAGCGCATCGCGCGATATCTCCCGCGTGCCGCTGATCACCCGGCCGGGTGCGGTCTCCGCCATCACGATCCTCCTAGAGTGTCAGCTCCTGGGCAATTTCGAGGATCTCGCGCCGGCGCGTTACACGATCACCCCAGACGCGATCGAAATCGGCGATTAGCGGCTTGATCTCGTCGGAACCGATCAGCGCTTGCGCCTGGCCGAACTCGGCAAACTCGTAAAAGGCGTAATGAACCGCCGGATCACTGCGGCTCCAGCAGCGCCAGCCGCGCTGCGCACCGAAAACCTTCATTGCCCAGGGCAAGTGATCGGTCGCATACCAGTCGTCGAACCGCGCCCGGTCCGCCTCGCGGGGTACCTCGGCGCGCACCACGAAATAACCCTTGGCCATGGCATCCTCCTTTCGATCCGCCCGATGGTAAGCGGTTAAGCTTGCCACGTCCGTAGCAGGATACGGATTTCCATGCAGAATCGTTAAGGAGAATTCGGCGGCTCGGAACGGACCAATCCCCGCTGGCCCGGGGGTTTCTCGACGGAGGCATCGACCGTCGAGGCGAGTTCGACAAACGCTGTTTTTATGTCCTCGACCTCTGATTCCGACTTTTCTTCCAGCCCCATCAGTGAGTTTCGCGCGGCTGTGTTCACCCGAAGCAGCTCATCGAGCTTCAGTTGGAGCGCCTTGGTATCACGGTTTTGCGTGTTCTGGATGACGAAGACCATCAGAAAGGTAACGATCGTCGTACCCGTATTGATGACGAGCTGCCAGGTGTCTGACCAGCCAAAGAATGGGCCGGTCGCCCCCCACACGACGACGCTCGAGAATGCCAGTGCGAATGTGACGGAACGACCGAGCTGATGCTCCGTCCAGCGCGCAAAGCGGTCGAAGATCATGCGCCTTGGGCTCATCGCCTTCGCGATTAGTGGGCGGAA
>JAFAHQ010000113.1 GCA_019237135.1 Alphaproteobacteria bacterium | reverse complement strand
AGCGCCTCGACTGTTTCCGCGGCGTCGGTCGTCGATGGGCCCAGCACCCGCAGCAGGCGGTTGCCCGTGCTGAGCAATGTGCGGAACGAGCCCCTTATGGCAAGAAGGATGTCGGGATGGGTGAGGTTGATCGTCAAATCGGGTTGCGGCGGGTCGATGCCATCGAGCCTCAGGACCGTGCCGTCGCGGCGATAGACGACGACCCCCCGCGCGCCGACCTGGGCCAAGAGCTTGTCCGTGAGACCCTGTTCTAGCTCACCGGTCGCACTCGCCTCGAGGGCGACCGTCGCGATGCGCCCGGCGGCGAGGCGATTTTCGAAATAGGTCATGCGAAAGCGGGCGACCGACGGCACAAAGATCAGCACCTCGCTCACCATCACGAAAAAGATGGTGAGGACCAGGAGACGGGCCGACAGGCTCCTCAGCAGCACGATCTCGCTCGCTTCAACCGAACCGCGCCAAGAGGCGGACGAGCCGCCGGGTGCGCGCGGAGAACAGGGTCGGAGTATAATAGCTTCCGGCCGCACGCTTGCTTGCCTCACCGCGCGTCGGGTAGGGCACGATCAAATTGGCCAGCGCGCCGATCTTGAGCCTTTGCGAGATCGCCAGCACCCAAGGCAGGATCAGATCGCCGGCGCCGGCGCCGAGGATCGAGGCGCCGAGAATGCGACCGTTGCTGCGGGTGACGACCTTGACCAGGCCCTCGGTCTGGCGCTCGGTCTGAGCCCGGTCGTTCTCGGCAAAACGCCAGCGCAGCACGCGCGGGACCTCCCCGATGGCGCCTGACGCGGCTTCGGTCAATCCGACCTGGGCGAGTTCCGGATCGGTATAGGTAACCCAGGGCAATGCCCGGTAGTCGACTTTGGCCGGGATGCGGAACAGCGCGTTCCGGATCACGATCCCGGCGTGATAGAGCGCGATATGGGTGAATTGCGGCCCGCCTGCGACGTCGCCGATGGCAAAGGCGCGGCGGTTCGTCGTACGCAATCGGGCGTCGACGGTGATGCCGTTCGCAGTCGAAGCTATCCCGGCAGCCGGGAGGTCGAGCGCCTCGATCGTCGGGCGACGTCCCGTGGCGATCAGGAGATGGGAGCCGGAAATCTGCTCGCCGCTCGCGAGGCGCACCACAACGGTCTTCTCGGTACGCTCGATGCCGGCGATCTCGGTCCCGGGACGACACACGATACCTTCACTCGAGAGCCGCTTGGCAAGGATGGCGGCAAGTTCGGGATCGTCCCGGGGAAGCAACGGGCCGATATCGAGCACCGTGACCCTGACACCCAGCCGGCAATGCGCCTGCGCCATTTCGACGCCGATCGGTCCACCGCCGATCACGATCAAGTGCTCGGGCAGCTGGCGATTGGCAAAGACCGTCTCGTTGGTCAGATAGGGGACGTCGTCGAGCCCGCGGATCGGCGGTATCGCCGGCTGCGAGCCGGTCGCTATCACAAAACGCCGCGGCCGTATTTCGACATCCCCGGCGCGTACCGTACGCGGGCCCGCAAAGCGCGCCTCGGCGCGCAAAACCCGAACCCCGAGCCCTTCGAAGCGCTCCACCGAATCATTCGGCGCAATCGCGGCGATCACCCGCTGAACACTCTCGGCGACAGCGGCGAAATCGATGCAGGGGCGAGCATAGGCGATGCCCAGTTCGGCACCCCGCCGCCAAAGATCCGCGATGCGCGCGGCGGCAAGCAGTGATTTCGACGGCACACACCCGAAGTTCAGGCAATCGCCACCCATCGCGCCGCGTTCGACGAGCACGACTTCGGCACCCATCTGCGCCGCACCCGCGGCGACCGCCAGCCCGCCCGATCCAGCGCCGATTACGCAAAGGTCGGGCGCGATCGACGAGCTCACGCGGGCCCTTTGATGCGCCAGCGCTTATACCCCACCGGGATCAAGGCCAGGATGACGAGCCCGATGATCGGGCCGAGCACGCTCGGCCGCAGCAAGACCCCGAGACCGGGCTCGCCGACGACATTGCCGAGGCCGTTGCCGAGGCTGGCATAGACGAAGC
>JAFAHQ010000096.1 GCA_019237135.1 Alphaproteobacteria bacterium | reverse complement strand
GTGCGCGAAGCGATCGGCCCCGACATCAAGCTGATGTGCGACATCAATCAGCGCTGGCGGGTCGAGCAGGCGATCGACATCGGCAATCGGGTCGAAGACGCCGGGGTCGGGCTGTTCTGGCTCGAAGACGTAACGACAGCGGACGATTTCGCGGGCCTCGCCCGCGTGACTGCGGCGCTGTCGACGCCGGTGGCCGGCGGCGAGTACGTCTGGGGCATCGTGCCGTTCCGCCACATGGTCGAGGCTCGCTCGGTCGACATCGTCATGATCGACCTGGTGCGGGTCGGCGGGATCACCCAGTGGCTGAAGGTCGCCGGCATGGCCGAAGCCTTCAACCTGCCGGTGGTCAGCCACCTGATCCCCGAGGTCCACGTCCACCTGATCGGGGCGATCCCGAATGGGCTGACTGTCGAGTACATGCCCTGGCTGATGCGCCTCTTCGAAGAGGTCCCGCGGCCGCAAAACGGCGAACTCGCGATGCCGACTGCACCCGGGCTCGGGCTCAAATTCGACCAAGCCACAATCGATCGCTACCGCGCGGCTTAACGCGTACTCCCGCGCCCTTGTACCGATTAGGTTTGCACTTACGTGAACCGTCCATGCGGTAAAGTCAATTATCGAATGGTTAATTTAGTGATACTAAAGCAAGCCCACGAAGCTCTTGCAAGTTCCGCTGCCGGTCCGCTGCCGACTGCGGTTTTGGGGCTAGAAATTCCGCTGCCGACAGGCACGCCAAATTATGCGTAAGCCTCTGATAAACAGCAAACTTTTGGCACGAGGCGGACGCTTCGCGGACGCTAAATCGTGTTTTTCGCTGCCGACAGCGGAATTTGTCTCGGGAGGTCACCGATGAAGATATCGCGCATCCGCTCGCAGATCCTGGTGATGCCGCAGCAGGATCCGCTCGCCGACACCCCGGAAGACACGAGCGCCGCACGGCCGATCGTGATCGTGCGGCTCGACACCGACGACGGGATCGAAGGGATCGGAGTGACCTTCTACGGAGGCGCCATCACCGCCTCGCTGAAGCGCGCCGTCGACGATCTCGGTGCGCTGACCGTGGGCGAAGACCCGCTCCGCATCGAGGCGATCGTCGCCAAGCTGCGCACCGCGGCCGGCGGCTCCGGACCGGCGGGGATGTTCACGTTGGCATTGTCGGCGATCGACATCGCGTTGTGGGACATCCGCGGCAAGGCATTGAACCAGCCGCTATGGAAGCTCCTCGGTGGGGCGCGGCAGCGGGTGCCGACTTATGCGAGCGGCGCGTTGCGGCGCAACCTCTCGCTCGACGAGGTCGTGGCTGCCGCCGGAAGGCTAAAGGACAAGGGCTTCCGCGAGATGAAGACACAGCTCGCCTTGCCCGGCGACACCTCGCCAGCCAAGGAGGTCGAGCGCATGCGGCGGGTGCGCGAGGCGATCGGACCCGACATCAAGCTGATGTGCGACATCAATCAGCGCTGGCGGGTCGAGCAGGCGATCGACATCGGCAAGCGGGTCGAAGACGCCGGGGTCGGCCTGTTCTGGCTCGAGGATGTGACGACGCACGATGACTACGCCGGGCTGGCGCGGGTCAATGCCGCCTTGGCGACCCCGATCTGCGGTGGCGAGCTCGTCTACGGGATCGTCCCGTTCCGTCACATGATCGAAGCGCGCTCGGTCGATTATGTGATGATCGACCTGATCCGCGTAGGCGGGATCACGCAATGGATGAAGGTCGCCGGCATGGCCGAAGCCTTCAACCTGCCGGTCGTCAGCCACGTGGTTCCGGAGATCCACGCCCATCTCGTGACGGCGGTACCGAATGGGCTCACAGTCGAATACATGGGCTGGATGCTGCGATTGTTCGAAGGGACGGCCGCCCTCGAGAACAGCGAGCTGGTCCTGTCCGACCGGCCGGGCCTCGGGCTCGCATTCAGAGAGGATGCGATCAACCGGTTCAAGGTGGCCTCATGAAGATCACCACTATTCGGACGCAGGTCGTCGGGCTGCCGAACGACGAGCCGCTCGCCGGATTTTCGGAAAATCCGAACGCGACCAACCCGATTGTTACGTTGCGGATCGGCACCGATGACGGGATCGAAGGGATCGGCGTGACCTATTTCGGCGGCCGGCTCACCGGCACCTTGAAGCGCGCCGTTGAGGAGCTCGGGGCATTGGCAATTGGCGAGGATCCGCTGCGGGTCGAGGCCGTCGCCGCAAAACTGGCTGCGGCGGCAAGCGGTGCCGGCCCCGGCGGGATCTTGACGATGGCCTTGTCGGCGATCGACGTGGCGCTGTGGGACATCAAGGGCAAGGCGTTGAACTTGCCATTGTGGAAATTGCTGGGCGGCGGCCGCGACCGGATCGCCACCTACGCCAGCGGTGCGCTGCGGCGCGGGCTCAAACTCGAGGAAGCGGTCACCGCAGCCGGAAGGCTCCGCGAGAGAGGCTATCGCCAGGCGAAAATGCAGCTCGGCCTGCCGGGTGTCACCTCACCGGCTCGCGAAGTCGAGCAGGCGCGCCTCATTCGCGAGGCGGTCGGGCCGGACATGGATTTGATGTGCGACATCAACCAGCGCTGGCGGGTCGAGCAGGCGATCGACATCGGCCGGCGGGTCGAGGATGCCGGGGCGGGCCTCTATTGGCTCGAGGATGTCACTGCGCATGACGATTACCCGGGTCTGGCGCGGGTCGCCGAGGCCCTCGCGACGCCGGTCGCCGGCGGCGAATACCTCTGGGGCATCGTGCCGTTCCGCCACATGCTCGAAGCGCACTCGGTCGATATCGTGATGATCGATCAGGTGCGCTCGGGTGGCATCTCCCCGTGGCTCAAGATCGCCGGCATGGCGGAAGCCTTCAACCTGCCGGTGGTCAGCCACGGGGTGCCGGAGATCCATGTGCACCTGGTCGGAGCCGTTCCCAACGGTCTGACCGTCGAATACATGCCCCGGCTGTTCCGGCTATTTGAGGAGGTGCCGGTACCGCATAACGGCGATCTCGTCATGCCGACCGCCCCCGGGCTCGGGCTCAAATTCAACGACGAGACGATCCGGCGGTTCGCGGTCGCCTGACCAGCGGCTTACGCCGCCATCGCGACACGAAGTTGGTGAAAGCCGCGTTCGAGATCCTCGATCAGATCCTGCGGGTCTTCGAGCCCGATGTGAAGCCGTAGGGTCGGCCCCTCCGCCGTCCAGCGCGTCGCGGTGCGGAGGCGTTCGGGATTGGTCGGCAGGATTAGGCTTTCAAAGCCGCCCCAGCTGGAGCCGATGCCGAAC
>JAFAHQ010000403.1 GCA_019237135.1 Alphaproteobacteria bacterium | reverse complement strand
CAAGCGGTCGTCGAAGCCTGCCAACAAGCCGACGGGAGCTGGCGGATCACCCAGACCACGCCGGGATTGCCGCCTCAGGTCTACGAGGTTCCTCCGCCGACATATTTCCCCTACCCCTCCACCAGCCCCTATCCCTCCGCCAATCCCTATCCCGACTTCTCGCCTTATTCGGATTGGGCAGGGGCGCCTTATTGGGGTTGGGCCGGAGCTCCCTGGTTTTTTGGCCTCGCCCCGTCGATCGTCGTCGTGCAGCGCTTCAACCATTTCCATAATGGCTTCCACCACGGATTTGCCCACGGCTTCGGTCATGGCACGCATGGCTTCGGCCATGGTTTCGCAGGCATGCACGGAGGCGGCATGGGGGGCGGGCACCGCTAGCCAACCCGTTGACACTGCCCTTTAGACACCGCAAAGCGATGTGTCGATTGCGGGCGCGGATACGGGTACCGGACTCGACACAGCGAAGGTTGACCATATTTTCGACGCCTTTTTGCACGACGAAGCCGGAAGGGATGGGAATGGGGTTGTCGATCTGCCGCTCGATCGTCGAACCGCATGGCGGCCGCCTGTGGGCATCGCCAAATTCGCCTCGGACACCATCTTTCAGTTCACTGTCCCCGGCTGCGGCCAATAGGTCGTGAGTGACAGTGGTGGATAGAGAGGCTGCGGCGACGGTCGCCGTCATCGACGACGATCCGGATATCCGCGACGCGCTCCGCGGGCTTCTCCGATCGGTGGGCCTCGGTGTCGAGTTGTTCGCCTCGGTTCAGGAATTTCTTAGTGCCGCGCGGCCGGACGTCCCCGGATGCCTGGTGCTGGATGTCAGGCTGCCCGGGCGCAGTGGGCTCGATCTTCAGGGTGAGCTGGCCAAAGCAAATATACATCTGCCGGTGATCTTCATTAGCGGCCACGCGGATGTTCCGATGTCGGTCCGGGCCATGAAAGCCGGTGCCGTCGAATTCCTGACCAAACCTGTCCGCGATCAAGATTTGCTGGACGCGATCCAGCTGGCACTCGCTAAGGACTGCGCCCGACGCGACGAGGAGAGGGGTTTTGCGCGACTGCGTGCCGACTTCGATACGCTGACGCCGCGCGAGCGTGAGGTAATGATGATGGTCGTGGCTGGTCGCCTCAACAAGCAGATTGCCGGGGACTTGCGGTTGAGCGAGGCAACGGTGAAGGCGCATCGCAGCCAAGCGATGCGAAAGATGCGTGCTCGGTCTTTGGCCGAGCTGGTTCGGATGGCCGATAAGCTCGCGCCTTCCCGGACAAAGTCGTAAGCCTCTTCGACTAAAGTATAACAACCTCGATTCCTTCTGCTGATTGCTCCCGACGCGCGCCCAATTGCGCGATTGCAGCACGCGGCGCCATCCTTTTGAGGTGACCGCAAGGACATCCCCTGTGCCGCAGAAGCCGCTTATCGCATGCGTCGACGACGACCAATCAGCTCGCGAGGCGCTGCAAGGGTTTCTGAAGGTGTCCGGCTTTTCGCCCGATATATTTTCGTCGGCAGAAGAATTTCTGCAATCTGATCGGCTCGACGAGATGTCATGCTTGATCACCGACATACACCTGCGCGGAATGTCGGGACTTCAACTTCAAAGTCGTCTAGCGGCGTCGGGCTCGCGGCTTCCCGTCATTGTCATCACCGCATTTCCCGACGACCGGGTTCGTGAGCGGGCGCTGAACGCCGGCGCGGTCTGCTTTCTCGATAAGCCCTTCGACACAGGAGATCTGCTGACCTGTATCCATTCCGCGCTTAATCGTCGGCACGCTACCCAGCCTTAGGCGATCGAAAAAAGGAGGGAACACGTCATGCAGCAATTATCGGTCCCGCCACAGTTCGCTGACCAGAAGATGCTGCACTGGGATCCGCCGAATGCCAAGCGGCAAGATGTAAGTCCAAGCGACGACGACTCGGTTATTCGGTTCGGCCGCTGTTGCGTGCTGCGGCGCGGCCGCCAGTTGCTGGTCGACGGGCATCCCGTCGAGCTCGGCGGCCGCGCCTTTGATCTGCTGATGGCGCTGATCAGGGAGCCCGGCACGCTCCTCACAAAAAATGAGATCATGAGCCGTGTCTGGCCCAATACGGTGGTGGCCGAGGAGAATCTGAAGGTGCAGATGGCGACGCTGCGAAAGGTTCTGAAGGAGGATCAGAACGCCATCAAAACAGTGCATGGTCGCGGCTATGTGTTTACCGGCGAAGTCACCACCATCGCATCAGCCGAACCCAATGCCTTTGCTCGGCCTAGCCAAGGGTCGACGCTGTTCCGGCTCGAACCTTCGCTACCGACCGCCTCGTCCGCCTGGAGCTCACCGCGCGGGCAGTGGACAGCCGGAACAAGAATAATCGCGCCGGATGACGCGGCTCAGCCAATGGTCGTCGTCATCGACGACGATCCGGATATACGCGAGGCGCTCCGCGGGCTCCTGCGAACGGTCGGACTGCGCGTCGAATTATTCGCCTCGGTCCAGGAATTCCTCGATAGCGCGCACCCGGACCGGCCCGGATGCCTGGTTCTCGATGTCAGACTGCCAGGGCGAAGCGGGCTCGATTTTCAAGAGGAACTGGCCAAGGCAAATCTGCGCGTGCCGATTATCTTCATCAGCGGGCACGCCGATGTCCCGATGTCGGTTCGGGCCATGAAGGGCGGTGCGGTCGAATTCCTGACCAAACCTGTTCGGGATCAAGATTTGCTGGACGCGATCCAGCAGGCGATCGCACAGGACAGATAGCGCCGCTATGAACGAGCCGTCGTCATGCCTGCGCAACCCGGCTCGTCACGCTGACGCTGCGTGATCTGATACGCCGGGATCGGCATCGAGCCCTCCGCGTCCTTTGCGAATGGGCGTTGATTTTTTTATCCTCACTAGCGGACGTTGACGAAAGTCAATTTCTTTCTACCATTACCGGCACCGTGAACCGGAAGACACTTCCGTAGGGGACATTTGGCAATGCCCACAGGCGGCCACCATGGGCTTCGACGATCGACCGGCAGATCGACAAGCCCATTCCCATTCCTTCCGGCTTGGTTGTGAAGAAGGCATCGAAGATCGACTCCATCTTCGTCGGATCGAGCCCCGTACCTGTATCCGCGACCGCAATGGTGACATCTCGCTGCTGGTCGCTCTGGGAACTGACCCGCAACATACGAGGTCGGAGCGTAACGGCGCTCATGGCCTCGATGCCGTTGCTGATCAGATTCAGGATGACCTGCTGTAATTGCACTCGATCGCCCATGATGGTTGGCAGATCAGGAAGCAGCTCGGTCTCGAGCACGACATTATGTCGGTGCAATTCGCCGCGTATCAGGACGAGTACATCGCTAATCCCATCATTGATGTCGAACTGGGTCATTTCAGGCTCGGATTTCCTGGCCAGGCCTCGTATGCTTCTGAGGATGGCGGCGGCACGATGGCCGTTGCCGACGATGCGCTCGGCGGCCTGACGCGCTTCGTCAAGATCTGCCGGGTCAGTTTCGAGCCAGCGCAGGCAAGTTTCCGCATTGGTTACGATTGCCATGAGCGGCTGGTTTACTTCATGGGCGATTGATGCCGCGAAGCCGCCCATCGTCGTCAGCCGCGACACGCGTGCTAGCTCCGATTGCGCCAGCCGCAACGCGTCTTCCGCGTGCCTGCGCGCGGTGATGTCGACGGCCATGACGGCAGGGAAAGCAGGTGCGCTATCCGTTGCGGGAACGATAAATGTGTTTACGTCGGCCCAAACGATCTCACCGTCCTTGCGACGGTACCGCTTTTCAATCCGATAGCTGCGCTGCGAACCAGCGACGATCTTATCGATATGCTTTCGCGACGCTGCCCGATCGTCCTCGTGAGTAATATCCAGCGGCGTCAGACTTTTCAGCTCGTCCTCGGTATATCCGGTCATCAGCTGGAAACTCTTATTCGCTGTCACATATCTTCTGTGCTCGGAACTGAAGGTTACAATGCCGACAGCGGCCGTCTCGAACATGGCTCGCCAACGCTCTTCGCTCGCGCGCAGCGCCGCTTCAAACCGCACGCGCTCGCTGACATCCACATAAACCGCCTGCAAAAACGCAGCGGCGGTCTCGGTTGCCGGCACCAATGTCGTCGTAATGTTCAGCCACACCGGGCTGCCGTCCTTTTTGAGATATTTTTTTTCAACGTGACGTTCGTCCAGTGAGCCGCCGCGGTATCTCGCGAGGGCATCCGCGGTTGCCGCACGTTCGTCCTCAGGGTTGAGTTCGAGGACGTTGTGCCCGACGATCTCTTCCTCGGCACGGCCGAGCATTCGCTGCAAAGCCGGGTTCGCTGCCGTAAAGACGCCGTCGAGCCGTGTCAAGGCCATGCCTGCGGCCGACGTCTCGAACAGCCTGCGCCAGCGCTCCTCGCTGGCGCGCAATGCCGCTTCGGCGCGCCGGCGCTTGATAAACTGGCCGATCTGGCTGCCGATCGCCGACAATGTGGCAAGCTGCTCCGCATCGCGTTCCCGAGCCGCGCGGCTGAAGAACTCGACGACCCCGAGGGCTTCCGTATCGAGAAGGATCGGGAAAATAACGCCTCCACGCAGCAAGGCACGCGACGCCGCTGAAGCGCGCAAGAATTGGGGTTCGGTCGTCGCATCGACGATCCAGCTTGGTGACGCGCTTCGCCAAACCTGATTGAGCTGACCCTCGCCGGCGGGGAACTTCCTTTCGCGGCTCACGGTGTCGAATTCCGCAGTCTCGATGTCGGGCGCGTGCCACAGGCAATCGCACCGTAGCGGAGCACCCTCTCGCACAAAACTCCACAGGGCACCCCAGTCCCATTCCAGGTTCTCGCCGATCGCCCTAAGAATGTGCGGAGCGGCGGCGGCGAGGCTGTCAGACTCGGCCAGGACCCGCGTCACCGCATACGCCGCCGCCACGCGCTGCTCGCCGCGCCTGCGCTCGGTGATGTCTTCGCATGCAATCAGGACAATCGCATCATTGCCCGCCCGCTGCACGGCCTTGGCATTCTCACGGACCCAAAGGACCGTGCCGTCCTTGCGGACTTTGCGGATCTCCCAGCTACGCGAACAGCCAAGTTCTTCTACGCAGCTTGCCAATTGATCTTTAACGAGCTCTCGGTCCTCCTCAAAAAAAACGGTCAGCACCGATTTTCCAATTAGCTCGGCGGCCGTATAGCCGAGTTGAGCGGCGCCAAAGCCGTTCACCGACAGTACTGTCCCAGTTGGACTGACCATGAAATACATCACCGGGTTGTGTTCGAAGACTTCCCGCCACTGCTCCTCGCTCTCTCGCAGCGCCTCGGAGGCACGCTTCTGCTCGGTAACGTCATTGCTGGTCACCAGGATCACTGCCGGCCGCCCGTGCTTGTCCCGCTGCAGCGTCCAGCGACTGGTTACCAGTACCGGTGTGCCATCCCGTTTGTTGTTGACAAGCTCGCCTTCCCACCTGCCGACGCGAAGCAGCTCGGCCTTGATCTCATCGAGCGGCAGAGGAATGGCGATCTTCCTGAGCGCGGAGCCGACCCTACCCACCGCCTCGGCGCGCGGCCAGCCGTACAACTCCTCCGCGCCGCGGCTCCAATAGGTGATCACGTCGTCATCGAAGCGGCGGGCGACGATGGAATCATGTGTCAGATCAAGGAGGCTGGCTTGCTCGCGCAGCGTCGCTTCGGCCGATTGGCTTTTCAGCGCGAGAAAGGTCGTCAACCCAATAGCCGCGACGGCGATAGCCGAATTGATCGCACTCTCGCCCGACAGAAAATAACTTAACACCGTCAGGCTCACACACCCGGTAGCGTAGAGCACGATGCCCGGCGGGCGGCAAAACCGGGCGGACATCAGCACCACGGCGACGTAAAGTACTGCGAGAGCTACCGCGACCCCGGTTAGGATGTCGGCGATGCAGATACCGATCGCGAGTGCGGCGGTCGCGATCGGGAGCAGCGCGGAGGCGGCGCGCGGGCATAAGCGATGCGTCATTTTGGCTCTGCCTCGACCTTGACGATCTCTTAGTTTAACACAGCTCCTCCGAGCATTTTTACGCCGCGAAGCCGGGTGACCACGGGGCCGGTGCAGGAAGAGGGTGTCTAGGAAAGGCGGATCGCTCCGGCGAGAACTGATGATGGCCGAGGCGACACCAACCGTTATCGTTATCGATGATGATCCCGCAATCCGGGAGTGGATCGGCGGCCTGCTCCGATCCGTCGGGCTGCAAGTTGTTCGCTTCGGTGGATGAATTCCGCGCGGCCGTCCGGACGCACCCGCCTGCCTTGTGCTCGATGTGCGACTGCCCGGACGAAGCGGGCTCGATTTTCAGGAGGAGCTGGCCAGGACTGACTTGCGCTTGCCGATTATCTTCATCAGCGGGCAAGCGCATTTCCCGATGTCGGTTCGGGCCATGAAGGCCGGCGCGGTGAGTTCCTGACCAAACCTGTTCGGGATCAAGATTTGCTCGACGCGATCCGGCAGGCGATCTCACAGGACAAAGCGCGCCGCGATGAGAAACTACCCGTCGTCACGCCTGCACAACCGGTTCACGCTGACGCTGCGTGATCCATCGGCTCAACGCGGGTCGGGTGGCACAGTTCTGGGCGGTTTCGGCCGTGTCGGGTTGGGGCTGCTTCGCGCGCGCGATCTCACGTTGGCGTGCCAGCTCTATTGCTCCCTGATCCCGGTATTGCGCGCTCGTCAGCGATGCAAGGAAGCCGACGAGATCGTCGATCTCGGCTTCGGTTAGAGCCAGGGGCTCAATGTCTTCGTGGAGATACGGGTCTTTGAGACCGTCGCCCTGTTGTAGTGGTCGATCACATCCACAGCGTCTCTTGCGTGCCGTCGTGAAAGTACGACGCCGTCACCAGTACGTTGCAAATATCCGGTGTCTTGAAGGCGGCGATGTCAGCCTCTTTCTTGGTGGTGTCCCCAAACCGAAACTCGCCACAGCGGCAGATGTTGCCACCAGAAGCCTGACCCACCGTCGCTTTTGCGTTGCGAGCGCCATTCCCGACCTCTGGGTAAGGCGGAAATCACCGCCGCTTCCTTACCAATCCGAGAATTGCAGACTGGCTAAGATTTTCGGGCTTTATGCAATCCGGTAGATCTCCATTCCCTTGGCCTTCAGCGTCGTGCACATGCCGTGCAGAGCGTCATCTAGACCTTGAGCGTCGCGTTCGATTGACCAAAATTTACCAAGCCTTACCACACATAACTCGGCGCTCGAGTGCAAGGCGATTAAATCTGTGTCGAGGTCCGGTTGGATGCACAAATCCGGTGCACAACTTTGACCGCAACCCCGAAGACTGTCTCCCATTCCGGGGAGAAGTTTCATTTTGGAGGTCGCGATGAAAATCCTGTCTGTTCTCGCTCTCGCCACGGCCGTCTCGGCCGCACTCGCCACCGCGCCGGTTGCAGCACAGGAGCACGCCGTCGTGCCGACGCCACAGGTCCGCGCCTTCAATCCCAGCCGGTCGCTGTCGGCGCCGACAAATAGTCCGCTTCAGGAGCAGCTGCGGGAGGATTACGCCACCAGCCTGATGGCAGGGCAGCGCCAATTGCTGCAACAAAACCCATCGGGCCTTGGCCGGCAGGAGCTGGAGATCGGCCGCGAGCTCAACGGCTATACCCCGAGATAGCGAGGAGCACCGAAAAATCTGTTCGTCCCGCAAACGGCACCAAAACCATGAACCCGCACCCGGCTCCCACGAAAGGGCGCCGGGTGCGGGCTTCGCTCGCGTAGGCCTCAGCTGGCTGGAACGGTCTGCCAGTTCGTATTACACTGCGTTACGTAAGGATAGTAGCCTGCCGGATCGGAGCAGTAGTACCAAGACTGGGAAGCGTAAGGCTGGTTGTAATCGTAGTTTGCGTAGTCCGGGTAACCCCACCAGGGATCCGCGGAGTAAGTCCATCCCAGCCCGTTGCCACCCCACCACCAGCCGTAGCGTCCATTGTGCCAGCCATGGTCCCAGTGGCCGCCATTCGGATGTCCCAAACGAT
>JAFAHQ010000347.1 GCA_019237135.1 Alphaproteobacteria bacterium | reverse complement strand
GACGCGTTCGAGCAGGCTCCGCGTGACTTCGACCGGCGACAGTTCCCGTTGATCGTAGAACCGGTTGAGCTCGGCTATGGTCAGAAAGGCAAGATCCATGATGCGGGCTCACAGCGATGGTGCAGATTAACAACGCTAGCTCGCATCGGCCCCGGATACCAGCGGGCAAGTCATGGCTGCCTCAGTCGAGACCGCTGACGACACCGCTGATTAGATTGCCGTCGTAGAGCGATCCAAGGTCGATCCCGGCGCGATCCGGTACAGGCTCGAGCTGCGCCGCTAATTCGGCAAGACGGCGCTCTTCCGCACGGCAAAGCTCTTCCGCAGCTTCGACAGTGACCGCTGTAAAGCGCAGCGTATCGCCAGGCCGCCGCCGTCCGACAACCGGCAGGTCGGCCGAAATGACGGTGGCGATTTTGGGGTAGCCGCCCGTCGTCTGGTGATCGGAAAGCAGCAGGATCGGCTGTCCCGAGCCCGGCACCTGGATCGCGCCGGTCGTAATCGCATCCGAGACGATATCCCAGCCGCGGCGATGTTCGAGCAACGGGCCGTCGAGGCGCATGCCCATGCGGTCAGCGCTCTGTGAAATGCGGAACTCGGCATCGAAGAGCGCCGCGACTGCTTTCTCGGTAAAATATTCCTGCTGCGGGCCGAGGACGACACGGATCGGCTGGTCGCCGGTTGCCTCCATCGGTGACGAGAGGCGGAGCTCGGCTCGCTGAGAGACGCGCGCGATCGCCAGGGGCACAAAATCGCCGTGGCGCAATGCGCGTCCTTCGAGCCCGCCGAGCGCCGCGCGGACATAGGTCGAGGCGCTGCCGAGAACCAGCGGCACGGCAACACCGCCTTCTACGCCGAGATAGCAGCTGGCGGATTGGCGGCCGGCGATGACCTCAATGACCTCGCCGCGCGGCAATGTCACACTTTGCCCCGCCTCGACGCGCGCCTTCTCGGCACCAATGGCGAGGCTCGCACCGGCACCGGCGAGCGCCACGCGCACCGTGTTGGCGGCGACCTCGAAGGTCGGCCCGCTGATCAAAATCTCGAGCCCCGGCGTTCCCGGGGGGTTGCCGACGAGCGCATTGGCGAGCCGCAGGCTGAACCCATCGAGCGCCCCCGATACCGGAACGCCGATCGCCTGATAACCGGGCCTCCCGAGATCCTGCACCGTCGTGTGGAGACCCGGCACCAGCACCTTCAATCCGGCCCTCATCGCCTTTAGCCGTCATGCCCGGCCTTGTGCCGGGCATCCACGCAATCCCCCAAGACCTGTGACGTGGATTGCCGGGTCAGGCCCGGCAATGACGAAAGCGGATCGGTGATTGGCTCGCTCGCGACTTCGTAATTGCCGTTGTCGACCGCATTCTTGATCGACGCGAAACTCGCAGGGTCGATCGGCTCGAACCGGACAATATCGCCGGGCGCGAGGAGCGCCGCCCGCGGGCGTACCGGGTCGAAGAGGCAGATCGGTGTCGCGCCGATCAGGTGCCAGCCGCCGGGGCTCTCGTAGGGGTAGATCGCGGTCAAGGTGGTAGCGATCGAGACCGATCCGGCGGGAACGCGGAGCCGCGGGTCGGCGCGGCGCGGCAGCGCAAGTTCTTGCGGCAGATCGCCCATATAGGGAAAGCCCGGGAGGAACCCGAGCATGTAGACGTGATATCGCACGGCGCTGTGCAGTGCGACCGCTTCGCTTTGTGTCACGCCGGTGAGATGCGCCACCTCTGCCAAATCCGGGGCGAATTCGCCTTCATAACAGACCGGGACCCGCCACAAGGTGGCGGCACCGTGCGGGACCGGTTGGCGATCGAGCAGGCCCGTGATGGCTCGCTCCAGACTGGCTCGGGTGGTCGCCACTGGATCATAGTGCACCATCAGCGAACGAAAGGTCGGGACCGTCTCGACCACCCCGGGGAGCCCGCTCGATCGCAGGCTCGCATCGAGGCGCAATACCTTATCGTTGAGCGCCCGCTCGATGCGGTCGCCAAACTCGACGACCAGGGCACGGTCCCCGGCGGACAGGAAACTCACCTTCATCGCGTTCCCTGGTACACTGCGGCAGGGCTCAAAGGAGGGCGCATGGCAAAGGCAATCAATCTGAACGCCGATATGGGAGAGGGGTTTGGCGCATACGACATCGGCGACGATGCGGGGCTGCTCAAAATCATCCGCTCGGCGAGCATCGCCTGCGGATTCCACGCCGGCGATCCGGTCACGATGCAGCGGGTGGTCACCCAGGCCGTCGCCGAAGGGGTGAGCATCGGTGCCCACCCAGGCTTCAACGACCTCTGGGGCTTCGGAAGGCGGCGCATCGATATGGACCCGCGCGAGCTCGAATACATGATCGCCTACCAGATCGGCGCGCTACAGGCGATGGCTTGTTATGCCGGCGCCAAGGTCACGCATCTGAAGCCGCACGGCTCGCTCAACAACATGGCGGCCGAGAACCTCGATCTGGCGCTCTCGATTGGACGGGCGATCAGGACGGTCGACCGGGACATAATCTATGTGGCGCTGGCCGGCTCCGAGATGGAGAGAGCAGGACGGGAACTCGGGCTGCCCACGGCCCGCGAAGGCTTTTGCGACCGGCTCTACGACGATGACGGCAATCTGACCTCGCGCAAGGTGCCCGGCTCGGTCCTCAAAGACCCTGAGGTGGTCAAGGAGCGTGTGGTCAACATGGTGCTGAACGAGGAGATCGTCTCGCGCAACGGCAAGCGGCTCAAGCAACACCTCGACACGCTGTGCGTGCACGGCGACGAGCCAACCGGCGTCATCGTGGCCCGCGCCGCGCGGCAGGGCCTCGAAGCGGCCGGCATCAACGTCGTGCCGCTTCCCGAGATGACGCTTTCCTGAGCTATCTCGCGAGAGATCCGCCGTCGACCCAGAGCTCGGCGCCGGTGATGTAGGAGGCTTCGTCCGACGCCAGGAACAGGACGGCGTTGGCCACCTCCTCGACGCGGCCGGCGCGCCCCAGCGGAACCTGTCGCAGCATTTGGGCGCGAACCTCCGGGTCGGCCGTGCGCCCCGACGAGCGCATCGGTGGCATCAGTCCGGGATGGACCGAGTTGACCCGGATGTTGTCGGCGCCGTGCTGCACCGCCGCCGCCTTGGTCAGGGTGCGGACGGCCCCTTTAGAGGCGTTGTAGCCGACATGGATTCCCTGCTGGCCGGTGATCCCGGAAATCGACGAGATGTTGACGATCGACCCGCCACCCGCTGCCTTCATGACCGGGATCGCGAATTTCATACCCAAGAAGACACCACGTGCGTTGACCGCCATCAACCGATCCCAGGCCGCGGTGTCGAAGAGATCGTCGACCGCGCTGCCGCTGAGCCCGGCATCATTGACGAGGATGTCGAGCTTTCGGTACTCGGCGAGGGCGGCATCGACCGTCACCTTCCATTCCGCCTCGCTCGACACGTCGAGACGGCAAAAGATCGCCGCACCGTTCGCCCGGGTGATGTCGGCGACGACCCCCCTCCCCTCTTCCTCGAGCACATCGGCGACGACGACCTTGGCACCTTCGCGGGCAAAGATGCGCGCCATGCTGGCGCCCATCCCCGACGCCGCGCCGGTGATCAGCGCGACCTTGCCTTCCAGCCTCATTAGCTTTCCTCCTTCGACCGGTAGCTAAACGACGGCGATCTGCCGCCGCAATTCGCCGGTAAACAGACTTTTCGGGATCATCGCGTGGACCCCGCGCACGATATCCACGACCTGGGTGACTCGAAAGCTCACCGCGATGCTGCAGAGCGCGTAGGCGTCGTGAGGTGTCAGCTTGGCACGGGACGCCAGAAAATCGACGGCGTTGCGCGCCGCAAGTGTCATTGCATTGTTGAGATCCTTGTCGAGCCCCACGGTGATCCAATGCGTCGCCGTCTCGGCGACCGGCCACTGAAAATTCTTCTGCTTGTGCAGGACCACCCGGATCAGCACCTCCTGCATGCGGGTTTCGAGCGCCGTCAGGCTGATCTCGCCGTCGCCCTGCACGGCGTGCGAGTCGCCGGTGTAGATCAAGGCGCCGGGCTGCCATACCGGCAGATAGAGCACCGAGCCTTCCGCCAGCTCGCGCAGGTCGAGATTACCGCCATGCGGGCCAGGCGGCACCGAGCTCGTCACTCCCGGGCTCAGCGGCGGAAAGAAGCCGTCGGGAGGCGCCACACCCAATGTCCCTTGGAACGGCGTCAGCGGAATGGTGATGTCGGGGGCGAACTTAGCCTCCATCTGCGTCAAGTCGAGATCGACGTATTTGATCTGGCCTTGCGCGAAATCCTGCGGCAGCAGACCGGTGCCCAATGCCCCCGGGTTGTTGAACACGGCACCCCACGCCTCGGGCTGCAGCCGCCGATAGCGGATCTCGACCACATCGCCCGGCTCGGCGTCCCTGACCGCGATCGGGCCGATGATCGAATGCGGCCCGCGCCCGGGATTGCTGGTGCGCAGCTCCGCCAGACGGCTGATCGGCACTCCCGGCTGCAATTCGTTCATGAAATGCGACCAAGTGTTCGGAAAGCGGATCGAATCTCCCGGCTCGATCGTCACGATCGGCGGCAAGGTCGCGTCAAAGACCCCGAGCCGCACCGTCTCCTTGGTAGACTCGACGACATGTATGCGGCCGTTGCCCCCAGGTGTTCCGGCGATGCGAGGGGCATCGCCGCCCTCGGCGGCCCGCGCGAGCTTGCCGAATCGCGGACCAATAGCGGCGAGCGCGCCCATAAAGCTGCTCGCCTGCAACAATTGCCGCCGCAGACGGCCGCGTGCGCTCAGAAAGCCGTCCAGCCGCTCCGGGTCCACCTCATCCATATGGAGCAGACGATCGCTCGCCTTTTTGCCGAAGGCGGCATCCTTGATGTCCTCGCGGATGACCCCGCTACCCTTCTCGTCGCCGCAGCCAAAGAGATTGCCGCAGTCGTGAGTGTGCACTGGGGTGAGGCGTTCGGTCAGATCATGATGTTGGTGCATCAAGGCAGCTTCCTGTGGTTTGAACCCGGGTACCCGTTCATTCCCTCCCGCCAATGGTCGCAAATCGGATCCCATCGCGCCAGTAACAATGCCAATGACTGCGAACACAAATTGTATCGCTAATGGCTCATTCTGCGTCTGCTGCAAATCTGAGCCGAGCCCCCAAGAAATGTTCGCCGAATTTGATCCCAGGCCGGTGGCAGCAATCGACGTCGCCGCGGGTCGTTACCCGCGGCCCAGATCAGTCAAGAGCGGATATACCCGGCCGTCATAGCCAACGTAGATCGTGTCGCCGCCGACCGTAATCTGATAAAACGGATAATAAGGCGAGCGGGATTCTTGGCATGGCCGCCACACCAGCGTTGGCTGCAGGCAGAACGCGCCGTCACGCAATATGATGCGCCCACTTCCGTCTCTGCGGTCGATCACTGCCTGGCGCGCAGCTGCCACTGCGTCATCAGGCGCGATGATCGGCGATCGACTGACGCCCGCCAGCGATAGAGCGCCCTGGAACGTGCCGTCGAAGCCGTCGCCGCGAATTATCGCGGTCGGCCTGTCATCTTGATGCACAATGATCAGGTAATAAAATTCGTCCCGGCGATCGAGGCGTTGGACGAGGTGGGCACTCACCGCGCGCCCGCCCTGCAGCGCCGGCGTCAAAGGGCACACTATGTTGGAGCGCAGATGGGCGTTGAGGCCGCGATTTGCGATGTCCAGCGCGTCGTCCCTCGAGATCAACTGTCTGCCCCGGGTCACGCGCGTTTGGCCAACAAGTTTGATGGGGCGCAGCGGCGGACGTCGCGGGTCGCAGACGCTGATGAACTGCACGTGGCCAACGTTATACACGTCACAGCCAGTGAAATAGGTATTCTGCCACTCTGAATACGGCACATACTCATTGGCGCTTCCACGATCGCCGCCGCTGCCGCAAGCATCGGGGTCCGCGTGCGGCGGTGGCGGCGCGAGACCAGGGTCGTAGAAACTCGGCGTCGGCGGCCATGGGTTGTTTATATAGAAGCCCTCGATCGAAAACGAACCCTCCTCGCCGACCGGGTCTACATCTGTCTTGACGCCACGCACGGCGACCCAGTGCCCGCAGCCATAGACAAGCGTGCCCGTTGCGACGCCGAAATATCGTAACGTACGCACGATGTTCGCTGACCCGTCGGGTTCAGTGTCGGCGCGCTCGACGATGAAAAAGCTGTCGAACGTCGGCGGCGGCGGCATGAACGCGTTGAGCGTGAAGTTCAGACCGTCGGGAGAGGTATACCAGCCGGCGCTCGAGTGGGCGTGGTTTGAATTATACAAGGTATCCTGGTCGAGCAGGCCGGACCCAATGGAATCCAGGATCATCTGCGCGACTGCTGCGCCGCAATAGTAATCGGTGTCTTGCTGATGATACGGCGTACCGAGGTCCCGGAACCATGTCATGACACTTCTCCCAATCTCGAGTTCGGGGAAATCTCGTTGCGGTGCCACCGCCGCCGGGATTGAGCCGGGGGCGGAGCAACTCAAATATCACCCGGGGGATCGAGCACGTGTGAGCTGCGTCACATCACCGCAATTTAACCGGCATTCCCCCGATTCCGGGTGGTGTGGGGAGAGGATCCGCTTAACCAATTTACGTGCACGATTATTCATTTTCGCAGCGATGCCCTTCTCCGAAAAATCGGCTGCAGGGAGGGAGGAGGTCAATCGACGCCGACGGCCGTCCCCAGGGTCTCGCCGATCGCCCGGTTCAGCACGAGGTCGGCGACCGGATCGAGGCCGGTCGGCTGGCGGTTGACGATGACCAGGGTGGCCCCGTTGCGCTTGGCCAATTCCGGAAACCCGGCCGCCGGATAGACGACGAGCGAGGAGCCGGCGACGATGAACAGATCGGCAGCCAATGTCTCGATCTCGGCGCGGCGCATCGCCTCGACCGGCATCGCTTGGCCGAAGGAGATCGTCGCCGTCTTGACCCAGCCGCCGCACGAGGCACAAACCGGTGCCGTCTCGTCGCTCTCGAAAGCCGTGCGGACCTCGGCGATCTCATACCGCTGCGCGCAATCGAGGCAATGCGCATAGGTCGAGTTGCCGTGCAATTCGATGACCTGCTCGGCCGGAACACCGGAGGCCTGATGGAGACCGTCGATGTTCTGGGTGATGACCGCCGCAGCCGTGCCGCGACGCACGAGCGCGGCGACGGCGCGATGGCCGCGGTTGGGTTGCGCGTTGCGCCAGGTATCGTCGGCCGCGAACCGCCGGCGCCAAGTTTCGCGCCGAGCTTCCTCGGAGGCGAGGAAATCCGAGAAATCGATCGGCGCCATCTTTGTCCAGATCCCGCCGGGGCTGCGGAAATCGGGGATCCCCGACTCGGTGCTGATGCCGGCCCCAGTGAAGACCACGGCTTGGCGGGCCCGCTCGATGATACGGGCGAGCTCGGTGATCTGATGATCATTTAGCATGCAGGGAGTTTGGCAAATCAGCCGCGACGCGCCAAGCTCGCCGTGCGATCGTGGCCTAATGAGCGATCGCACCGCCTATCTCGCGGCCGAGGGGTATGTCGACGAGCTCGCTTATGAGCTCGGCCCGTTAGATCACAGGCACGGCCGGTTGCTGATTGCGTCGGGTCCGCCGCGCCCCGCGGCGTGGGCGGCCAATGTGTGGCTCGATCCGCAGCAGATCAAGATCGCCTCGATATCCGACGCCGCAGCTCAACTGCGCGCAATCCAGCGCAACTGGGCGCGCTACACGCCACGTCTCTACCGACGCGCTACCCTGATCCAAGAGCAGCTGCCGGCTGTCTCGGCAAAGCCGCTCGTCTTCGGAACGCCGTCACCCGCGGCCCCTCTCGGCTCCTGGACCTTGCTCGATGCCGCGACGATGCTCGCGGCGCCGCATTGCACCAGCCCTTTTCCGAACGGCGAGATCCGCTTTGTCGAAGACCGCAGCGGGCCGCCGAGCCGCGCCTATCTGAAACTGTGGGAGGCGCTGACCGTGATCGGATGCCGGCCCAGGCCGGGTGACATGTGCCTTGATCTCGGCAGCAGTCCGGGTGGCTGGAGCTGGGCGTTGCAGCGTATGGGGGCGCATGTCGTCAGCGTCGACAAAGCGCCGCTCGCACGCCAGATCGCGCGTCTGCCCGGCATCGAGCATCGGCTCGACAGCGCCTTTGCACTCGATCCGCGCGCGATCGGGCCGGTCGACTGGCTGCTTTCCGATGTTGTGTGCTACCCGGCCCGGCTCTTGGCGCTCGTCGAGCGCTGGCTCGCCGCAGGAACCTGCCGTCGGTTCGTCTGCACGATCAAATTCCAAGGCGCGACCGATCATGCGGTTGCCCGCCGTTTTGCCGCCATCCCGGGCTCGCGGCTGCGCCATCTGTTTCACAACAAGCACGAGTTGACCTGGACAAAAATGGGGTAGAGCCCCGGTCTCACCGAGCTCAGCAGTGATGCTGCGCGCCTCCGTGCCGCGTTGCGAGCCTCCCGGATCAATTCTCGACGGCAAACGGGCGCCACGCAATGCGGCGCCCGTCGTAACGAACAGTCAGAGATTGGCGGGAATGGCCTGCAACGTGGCCGGCGTGACGTAGGTCACGACATCTTCCGGCAACAGGAAGCGCTGCGCCACTAGCGCATTGGCGGCGGCCGTCACCGCGTTGACATAGTTTGTGTTTTTTCCGTCGGGCTCCCCGTAGCGCTCCTGCAGCGAGGGCCGCGGGTCGCCGGTTAACAGGCGATGCGCTTTGGTGTCTGGAAACGGTATGTACTGGCCGCTGCCGTCGCAACCGTCGACAATGCTCGCCGGGCCACCGGGATCGGAGAGACTCCCGGCGCGCTGAGCCCATCCAGTATAAGTGGCGGTCGGCACGGCGAC
>JAFAHQ010000065.1 GCA_019237135.1 Alphaproteobacteria bacterium | reverse complement strand
TGATGATCTACAAATACGTGGTCAAGAACGTCGCGAGGAAACGCGGCATGACCGCGACCTTTATGCCCAAGCCGCTG
This sequence comes from Alphaproteobacteria bacterium, assembly GCA_019237135.1. GTDB lineage: Bacteria > Pseudomonadota > Alphaproteobacteria > ATCC43930 > CGMCC-115725 > AP-15. The sequence goes on along the minus strand of JAFAHQ010000065.1, from coordinate 5,004 downwards.
TTTGGCGACAACGGCTCGGGCATGCACGTCCATTCGAGCATCTGGCAGGGCGAGCGGCCATTGTTTGCCGGTGACGGCTATGCGGGGTCGAGCGAGCTGATGCGCCACTACATCGGCGGGCTCCTGAAGCACGCGCCGGCCTTGCTGGCGATCTGCGCACCGACCGTCAACTCCTACCGCCGGCTGGTGCCGGGCTTTGAGGCGCCGGTCAATCTCGGCTATTCGCAGCGCAACCGCTCGGCCGCCTGCCGCATTCCGATGTATTCGCCGAGCCCCAAGGCCAAGCGCGTCGAATTCCGCTGCCCCGACCCGTCGTGCAACCCCTATCTGGCGTTCGCGGCGATGCTGATGGCCGGGCTCGACGGGGTGCAGAACCGGCTCCATCCCGGCGAGCCGATCGACAAGAACCTCTACGACCTGCCGCCCGAAGAGCTCGCCAAGGTGCCGTCCGCCCCGGGCTCGCTCGAGGAATCATTGAACGCGCTCGAAGCCGACCACGCCTTTCTGTTGAAGGGCGACGTGTTCACCCCGGACGTCGTCGACACCCATCTCTCCTACAAGCGCGCCCGCGAGGTCGACGAGATGCGGCTGCGCCCGCACCCCTACGAGTTCTTCCTCTATTACGACGTGTGATCCAAGCCTTCTCCCCTAACTGAGTGAACGGAATGTCCGACACCGAAAAAGTCATGGAAATGATCAAGGAGCACGACGTCAAATACGTCGACTTCCGCTTCACCGATCCGCGCGGCAAATGGCAGCATCTGGCGCATCATGTGCGCACGATCAGCGAGGATTTCCTCAAGGACGGCGTGATGTTCGACGGCTCGTCGATCGCCGGGTGGAAGGCGATCAACGAGTCGGACATGATGCTGGTACCCGACTGTTCGACCGCGGTCCTCGACCCGTTCGCGGCGCAGACCTCGCTAATCATCTTTTGCGATGTGCACGAGCCGTTGAGCGGCCAACCCTACGCCCGGGACCCGCGATCGATCGCCCGCAAAGCCGAGCAATATCTCGCTGCCACCGGTATCGCCGACAAGGCATATTTCGGGCCGGAGGCCGAATTCTTCATCTTTGACGATGTGCGCTATTCCTGCGCGATGAATGGTGCGATGTACAAAATCGACAGCGAGGAAGGTCCCTACGTCACGGGCAAGAAGTTCCCCGACGGCAATACCGGCCATCGCCCGCCGGTCAAGGGCGGCTACTTCCCGGTGCCGCCGGTAGACAGCCTATCCGATCTCAGAGCCGAAATGCTGTCCGTCATGGCCGAGATGGGGATCGAGGTCGAGAAGCACCACCACGAGGTGGCGCCGAGTCAGAACGAGCTCGGCTTTCTCTATTCGACCCTGGTGCGCACCGCCGACAACATGCAGATCTATAAATACGTCGTGCAGAACGTGGCGAACCAATACGGCAAGACCGCGACCTTCATGCCCAAGCCGGTAATGGGCGACAACGGCTCCGGCATGCATGTTCACCAGTCGGTGTGGAGGGGTGAGCGCCCGGTCTTTGCCGGTAACCTCTATGCCGACCTCTCCGAAACCGCACTCTACTACGTCGGCGGTATCATCCGGCACGCCAAGGCGATCAATGCCTTCACCAACCCGACGACAAACAGCTACAAGCGGCTGATCCCCGGTTTCGAGGCGCCGGTTTTGCTCGCCTACTCGGCGCGCAACCGCTCGGCCGCCTGCCGCATCCCGTATGTTGCGAGCCCCAAGGGCAAGCGGGTCGAGGTCCGCTACCCCGACGGCGCGGCCAACCCTTATCTCGCCTTTGCCGCGATGCTGATGGCCGGGATCGACGGCATCCAGAACAAGATCCACCCAGGCGACCCGATCGACAAGAACCTCTACGGCCTGCCGCCGGACGAGCTGACCGACATCCCGGTCGTCTGCGGCTCGCTGCGCGAGGCCCTCGGCGAACTGCGCGCCGACCATGCCTTTCTGTTGAAAGGCGACGTCTTCAACATGGACCAAATCGAAGCTTATATGGAATTGAAATGGGAGGAGGTGTACGCCTTCGAGCACACCCCGCACCCAATCGAATTCCAGATGTACTATTCGGTCTGAGCAGGACCATAAAAGGACGGACGCTTCCTGAGGGTTCGCGCCGTGCATCCGTCAGAGGGCCGGCGGCTGCGACCGGCCGGGATGGGTGGCCGAGCGGTTTAAGGCACCGGTCTTGAAAACCGGCGTGGGTGCAAGCTCACCGTGGGTTCGAATCCCACCCCATCCGCCATCTGCGTCCCTGCCGTCAAACGCATTTAAACTCACGTAAAGAACGGTCCGAGCAGCCATATCAGCCAGGTCGCGAGCGCCAGGAACGGTCCAAAGGGCAGCGCCGAGTGGGCGCCGAGTCGGACCCCGGCAAGCCGCAGGCAGGCGGCCGCGGAAAGTGCTGACACCGCGGCACCGAGGACCACCTGCGGCAGCGCTATAGCCCCCACCCAGGCTCCCGACGCCGAGAGCAGCTTGGCGTCGCCGTGGCCTAGCCCCTCGCGGCCGCGTAGCACTCGGTACAGCAGCGAGACCATCCGCAGGCTGAGATAGCCGAGGGCGGCTCCGAGTGCGCGGTCACTCAGCTGTTCGGGCTCGACCACGGCAGTGGCGGTTAGGCCGGCGATGACGAGCGGCAAGGTCAGTGCATCGGGCAGCAGCCATCGGCGGATGTCGATCCAGCCGAGGGCGAGAAGCCACCAGCCCAACAAGCAATCGAGCCATGTCCGCTGCCCGCCATCGGCCGCGAGGGCAATGAGCGCGACAGCGACGGCGGAGAGTTCGATAGCGGGATAGAACCAGCCTAGGCGATGGCCGCAATAGCGGCAGCGGCGCCCGCCGGCGAACCAGCTGTAGAGCGGCACCAGATCGCGCACTCGCAGGACCACCCCGCAACATTCGCAGCGCGATCGCACCCAGCCGATCGGTCGTCCTTCCGGTAGACGCCGGACAACGACACCGAGAAAGCTGCCGACAAAGGGCGCGCAGAGCAGCGCGCCCCATCCTATGCCATCGGCGCTCGCCACCCGGTCGAGCAGTTCCCCCCCGATCACGCGCCCTTGCTCTCGCCCAGTGATGTGGTGCTCTACGTGGCTTGCTTGCCAGCTTATAGCGGTGTTGTGACCCCCGACCCATTCTTTGTTCATCCCGTCAGGACGCCGCCGACGCTTGGGCAGAGCTCCCATAGCACTCGTCAGCGCGTGTACCGCGATCAGTCAGTGCCTCACGGCGTGCGAGCCTGCCTCTCGCGATGCTCGACAACCAAGCGAAAACCGAGTATTTTGGTTTTGCTGAAGCCGGGTGGCTGTACCCTTATAGTCGTACTTTCTACACATGATACCGGACGCTTTGACCTCTGCGATCTGGTGTTACGGAGCCTCTCGGGAACCGCTGTGACTGGCGACCTTCTGACCGAGGCTTCAGAGCAGCCATTTGCCTCTTGCGACGCGGCATTTTCCTGTCTCCTCCAACTGGGCGGGCGGAGCGGTAGTGATGAGGTCGGGGTGCTCCATTGCCGCAATGTCGTCAACGGCGAAACCCTGTCCATCTCGCGCCTGATCGAACTCGCGGGTGATCTCGGACTTAAGGCGGAGCACGCCCGGTTGGACTGGCAGCGTCTGCAAGCGCTGGGGTTTGGTCGTCCAATACTCGCTCTCCTCAAAAGCACCAATGTCATCATCCTGACCGGGGGCGGGCGTGGCGGAGCCCCGGAGGTGGCTGTCTGGGATCCGCTCGATCCTTATAGGGAAACCCTCTTTGTGCCGCGCGCGGATTTTGAACGCGCGTGGACCGGTCATACGCTGATCATCACGCCGCCGCAGTCAAACGGCGTCGGGACGTCATCGTGCTTGGACTTTTGCTGGTTCACCTCGGCAGGGCTCGAACTGCTCGGGAAAACGTCTGCCGGGGGGCAAAATTCGAAGCTTCTGGTTCGGGGGCGGAAAGATGCCGGCACTAGCCGCAAGCTGACAGCGCCTAGAATGCCGCGGCGAACCGATCGAGCGCTTGCCTCGGCGACGCGCGGTGAACCTGCCCATGTCCGTCCAGAGATCGGGAATGAGCCGCTGCCGCCCGACCCTGCGGCCAATCCCCGACTGTCGTCCCCGGCATTGTCACGTCTCCGATCAGAACCGGGGCTTTCGCGGCTGGTCCGCTTTGGTATTGCTGCCGGCGCTGTCCTCGCGGCCGCTGGCATCGGCACGTTCCTGCTCAGCAACTCAGGCATCGACCCGGTCTCCGCCGCCATCACACTCGCGAAGGAGGTTTGGGCAGCTGCGCCCCACCGCTTGCAGTCAACTGATCAGGCAATGGAGAATGTGACTGGCCGCACCATCCAGAGCTTCCCGCGGACCGGTTCTGTGCCGATCCCGGCGCCGCTGTCCGCCACACCCGCCGCCGAGCCTGATGTTGCAGTGCCGTCTGCCGCACCGGCCGCGGTGCCCCGGCCCGCTGCATCTCCATCCGCACCCTCTGCCGTTCCCGGCCTCGTAGCGCCGTCCGACGAGCCCACCGCACCCCCGGTCGAGCCCGCTGCGCCAATTCTCGCGACAGCGCCGACAGCACCCCCCGGCGAGCCCGATGTCGTGTCGCCATCCGCCGAGCCCAGTCTCACGACGCCGGGCAGAGCGCCAGACACCACAACAGCTGCTCCGCCTCCGTCTACGAGTGGCTCCCGGTTGTCGGCGGAAGAGGAGGCCGCACTTCTTGCGCGCGGGGATACGCTTCTGAGCGTCGGCGACATCGCCTCAGCACGTCTCTTTTACGAACGCGCCGTTGATGCGGGAGGTGGGCTCGCGGCGATTAGATTAGGTGAGACGTTCGATCCGCTTTTTCTCGATCGCGTCCATCTGAGCGGCGTACGTGGCGACCCGGATGCGGCCCTGTTTTGGTATCGCCGCGCCCGCGAGCTCGGCGCCGCCCACGCCGGGGTGTTGCTAAAGGCGCTCGAGGCCAAAAAGGAATGACCGTCGCCGCGCCGCTGACAGAGATCCCGAGCCTGCCG
>JAFAHQ010000051.1 GCA_019237135.1 Alphaproteobacteria bacterium | reverse complement strand
GTCGCCGATCCTGTGATCGCAGTGATCTTCTTAATTTACATCGCCCGTCCGCCAGCTGATGCTCGCGCGGTCGGAAGTTCGTTCATGACGCACACATGGACCTGACCGAGACGATTGTCGGCCTTGGCGCCTGTATAGCGCTACTCGTTGTCGCCGTCGCGCTGGATCGCCGGCCTTACCTGCCGGGCAAGCTCAATTACATTCCGCTGATGATCATTTGCCTGGCAGCATGCCTGGTGCTGGGCCGCCACTTGTTGACTTTAATTCGACAGAGGTGAACCGCGCTTGAGTTTTGGGTATGACCCCTACCTTGCCGTGGGCTTCGCTACCGCCTCTAGTTAATGTAGAAGAAGCCATTGTCATAATGCGTTGCAAAATGTGGCGTCTTCGGAAATTTGGGCTCGTTCGCTCATTTGGTCGCCGCAACCAAGTCGAGTTAGCTTTCGCCAGCACCTTGGTAATATGTTTTACGGCTTACGCGATCTTCCGTAGCTACTTGATGTTTTCTGATATAATCTCTAATAATATTTGGAAAACTGATTTTTTTACGCTGTGGTCATCAGGAAAATTCGCTCTTACTCATCCAATTTCTCAAATCTATAACCGTCAAGCGTTGCAAGACTTTCAAATGGACCTTGGCGAGCGTCCGAACTACCCTGTAGCGTTTATTCATCCCCCATCTTTTATATTTTTGATTATGCCGCTTGGTTTCATGTCTTACTACGTGGCTTATGCAGTCTGGTGCCTTGGTACTTTTCTGTGCTATTTTCTCGTTTCCCGCTGCAAGCGGATCCGATCAGCAGCCACTTTTTTATCGATATTCGCTCCGGCGACAATCGTAACACTGGCGTTCGGGCAAACGGGATTTCTCACAGCGGCTCTGCTTTTGGCAGGCTTTCGCCTCGCAGGGAGCCGGCCCGTGCTAGGCGGCATCCTGTTCGGATTGGTGTCCATCAAACCGCAACTGGGGATATTGATCCCGATCGCGCTGATTTCGGCTCGGCTGTGGCGCGCATTCGCTGCCGCCGCCGGGACAGTCTGCATTCTGGTATTCGCAAGCAGCGTCGCGTTCGGTTGGTCCATTTGGCAATTATGGCTCTCGCGGCTTGCGGCCCACGCGGACTGGGCTGCGGGAGGGAGCATTCGTTACAGCCCGACGATTACCGCCAACTTGGTTTCTCTGGGGGTCGATCCCGCAGCAGCGCGAGTTGTCCAGTTAGGTGTGGCAGCCGTCGTGATGATCACGATATGGATCTGCTTCCACCAAGGGGCGACGCTCATTGCCACCGCGGCGCTTTTGGTCGGCATCTTTCTCGTCACGCCTTACGCTTATGTTTATGATCTTACAATCCTCACAAGTGCAGTTCTCCTGATCATTGCCGAAAAATCGCGGGCTCAGGTCAGGTTGACCATCGCGGAAATGATTATCCTGTCGTCATCACTTGTCCTGCCTATCATTATGATGGAAACTTGGCGACTATCCCAGATCAGAGTTGTTCCATTGCTTCTACTGTTTGGGTTAATTTTGTGGTGGATTTTCCGAAGCGATCGACAACATTCGCTGATTAGCGACGCGTAGCAGGATGCGGAAAATGCGTCCTGCCGCCCCAAATCGTCATTCCGACCGCGCCCCCGCAAAGGCGGGGGCAGAGCCGGAAGCCAGAAGCTTCGAAATCACTGCCCCCGGGCTTCGCTTGCGACGGTCTGAAGATGGCGTAACCCGGGGGCCGCCTTTGCGGAAATGACCGCGAAGGTGTCAACTGGTCTTCCTAGCTGTCGAGGGGTTTTTCAAAAAAACGCCGTTAGCTAACCTCGCTTTAGCTGCTGCAAAAGTTTTTCCGCTTCGCCTCTGTCGGAGAACGTCGCGCCCGAGCCGAGCAAGGTCTCAAGCGTTGCCTGCGCGTCGGCAGTCCGGCCAACCCGGTTGAGGGCGACGGCCAAGTGATATTGGATATCGGGGTTTTTCGGAGCCGAGAGGCTTGCGGCGGTCAGGTATGTCAGCGCCCTGTCGGCCTCGCCTTGAGCCACCAAGATCCATCCCAGCGTATCCTCAAGCAGAGGTGCCCGCGGAGCGACGGCAACGGCTTGCTGGGCCAATCTGCGGGCTTTTGCCAGGTCACCCTTTTGTTGATAAAGCCAAGCCAAATTGTTCAGCAGCGCTGGGTCGGCTGAGCCTTGGCCTACAACACGCGTGTATTGGGCAATAGCGTCATCGTATTTCTTTTGCTCGAGATAAATCGAGGCTAAAACCGAACGGATCGCGATGTCCTTTGGATCGGCCTCCAGGCGGGTATTCAAGACCGCTACCGCCTTTAAGGGGTCGCCTGCCCGAACATACAAGCCGGACAGCGCCTCGATCAGAGCGTCGACCGACGGCCGGGCAGCGACCGCCTTTTCGAGCAGATCGACCGCGTCGTCCCGGCGCCCAGCCTTCTCGTATAATTCTGCGGAAACGATGTCATAGAGCGGGTTTCCAGGATCTTCCCCGGCCAAGGCGCGCGCCTTTGCGAGGCCCGCACGCATACCGCCGAGTTCCGCTTCGACGCGTATCAGTTCCGCTTTCACCCTGCCGTTCTTCGGATCGCGGGCGAGCGCCTCTTGCAGCACGGCGCGCGCTCTTGAGAACTCCTTCGACCCATTCAGCCGAGCAACGTAGTCTGTCATCGCCGGAATAGAGTTCGGTAATAGCTCATAAATGCGTTTATAGGTAGAGATTGCGCCCTCGGTATCACCAGACGCGGTCTGAGCGCGCCCCTTGACATCGAGAACCTCCGTATTGGCGGGAAATTGCTCGGCGATCTGGGTTGCCGTCGCCATTGCGTTTGGATCCTGACGCAAGAGCTCCAAGCTGACGAGTGCAATCCCAGGCGCCGGATCGTTTGGCGCGGCAATGCGCGCGCGGTTGAGATAATCTGTCGCTTCCTGCCAATTCCTCTCTGTGGTCGCGATTTCGGCAAGGCCGAGCAGGGCGCCCAGGTCGTTCGGCTGCCGCGCAACGAGATCGGCAAACAGCTTCTTGGCATCCTGCGTGCGCCCGGTTGCCATATATTGCCGCGCCATAGCAGTGCCGATGGTAGTGCTGTTCGGGTCAGCCTTGAGCCGGGGCAGCAACACACCATCGGCCTTGAGAAAATCTCCCGAGCGGTCGTAGAGCCGCGCCAGCGCGATCGCCAGACCTTCATCGGATGGCCTTGCCGCGGCCGCCTTTTCGAGCACAGCGATCGCATCCGAGTTACGCCCCGCCTTTTCATAAAGCTCGGCCGACACGAGGTCGTAGATGTTGTTCCCGGGATCGCTCATGGCCGAAGCGCGCGCTTCGGCTACTGCTCCGCCTACACCAATTATCTCCCCTTCGACTCGGATCAGGTCGCCCTTCAAAGACGAGTTCCCTGGGTCGTGTGCGATTGCTTCCTGCAATACCCCGCGGGCCTCGGTAAAATATTTCGCGCCGTTGAGCGCGGCGAGATAGCGCGACAAGATCGGTGCGGAATTCGGCGCAAGCGCGTGGGCCCGCTTGAAGCTAGAGACTGCGCCGTTTGCATCGCCGGCCGCGAGCTGCGCCTGCCCTTGGGTGTCGAGGATATTGGCGTTTCCCGGAAATTGAGTGGCGAGCTCCGCCGCTAGGGTCTTCGCATTGGTCCAGTCTCCGCGCGTTTCGTAAACGCCGACCAGTTTGAGGCCTGGCGCCGGATCATTTGGCGCCGCTGTGCGTGCCCGGTTGATCGCGTCGATAGCTTCTGTCCACTTCTGCTGGGCTAGGTATGTGTCCGCGAGACCGAGAAGGGCACCGACCTGATTGGGATTTTTGGCCAGCAGATCATTGTAGAGAGTTCTCGCCTCGTCCGCGCGACCCGTCGCCATGTAGACCTGCGCTAGATCGCGTGTGGCGGCCGGAAGGTCCGGGTTGATCGCCAGAGCTGCGCGGAACGCGCTTTCTGCAGCGGAATAATCCCGCTGAGCGGCGCGAACTACCCCGAGCAAGGTGTGGTAGAGCGGGTTCTTGGCGTCGCGCTCGATCAGCGAGCTGGCGACTTCCGCCGCCTTGTCGAACCGTCGCGCCCGCAGCTCTGTGATTACCAGCGTGGGTCCGGCAATTGGCGCACCGGCCTCGGTGCCGAACACCTGTTCCAGCGTGGCAAGACCCTGCTCGTCTTGACCAATATCGATCTCCGATACGCCGATCCGTGTCTTGATGGCCGGGTTAGCAGGATCGAGAGCGGCAGCTTTTTCGAACTGCTGCAGGGCGAGGTCCGGCTTGCGGTCCGCCATATAGGCGTTTCCCAGTAGCGCCAATGTCGCCGCATCTGTCGGCATCTTGTCGACCAATGGCTTGAGGTATTCGATCGCCCGCGGCGCCGCCTGCTGCTGCAACGCGGCGTTCGCGATCAGCCTTATCGCCCTGATGTCGTCGGGCACATGGGCGAGATATTTGCCCAAGCTCGCTTCCGCCTGGGCATATTGTCCCAGCGGTAATTTCGTCGCTCCTTGCAGATAGTAACCCACCGGAAACGTAGCGAAGCCGGGGCTAATGCGATCGAATATGCGATCGGCTTCAGCATACTTCTGCTGCCTGAAGAGCTCCCGCCCTCTCAGGTAATTGGCCATGAACTGGTTCGGAAAAGCCTTGAGGATGGGATCGATATCCTCGTCGGCTGCCTGATACTTTTCCAACGTAATGTTGACATTGGCACGGCTGAGATGAGCCGAAATGTTATTGGGATCGATCTTGAGCGCCTCATCGAAGAGCCGCACCGCGCCCTCTTGGTCGCCCCGTCTACGGAGCATCTCACCCTTGACCTGAAGAGGTTCGGCCGAGTGCGGGGCGGCAGCGATCGCCTCGTCGATCAGTTTGTCAGCCTCAGCCGGTTTTGTTCCGCTGAGCAACCGCGCGAGCTGTATCTTAGGCCTCGCGGCGTCGGGGTCGAGTTTGATTGCGTCGCCCAGCAGCCTCTCGGCCTTGGCTCGATCGCCCATACCCGCGGTCGCGACACCGAGCGCCGTCCGGACCTTGCTCTCAAGGGGCGGATCCCGATCGCCCGGCTGCACCAAGTCTATGAGGTTGGCGAATTTATCTTGGCGAATCAGGGCGTCCGCCAGCACCGGCAAGTAATCCGTTTCATTGCCGTTGCGTTCGCGGGCGGCCCGCGCCTCGCGCTCGGCCGATTGGGCATCGCCGAGCTGCAGATATACTTCGGCTAAGCGCGCGCGCAGAACGGGATCTTGTGGCGCATCGCGGACCGCATTACGCAACTCGATTTCGGCGGCCTTGAGATTTCCTTGCCGGATATATTGTTCCGCCTCTTTAACATAGGCGGTAGAGTCCTTGGCATATGCGGCCGACCAGGCGAGTGCGACAAAAGCACCGGTGACAACTATGCGGTGCCACGGACAGCGGCTTTTACCTCCCGCCATCGGCTCTCCTTTCTTGCGCAAACGGCCATGAATCGTCGAGCTGTATCTGGTGCCGTTCGATCGGGGCGTAAAGCGTGGGACGCCTCATTTTCGAACGCTTTGCTGGTTCCGCAACGAGCGCCGCGTCCCGACGCACGTGGGGCGACATCGTCGATTCCAGGGTGTAGATTTCGGGTGAACACCTTTGTAGCGCAGGATTTGTTGCCGATGACCATGATTCGCGGGCTTTGCGTGCTGCTGATCGGTCTGGTCGGCTTCTCGAACGTTGCGATGCCGGCGCCGGCCCATCGCGGTCCGGCACAGGCACCCGCACCTCAATCTTCGGGCGATCAGAATGCTGAAACCCGCATTGCCGCAGTGGTCAACGACGAGGTGATCTCGGTCGCGGACGTTCAATCGCGCCTCAGGATGGTCATGCTCTCATCGAACTTTCCGGATACTCAGGAAACCCGGCAGCGCATCGCTGGCCAAGTATTACGGACGATCGTTGACGAGAAGCTTCAAATGCAAGAGGCGAAACGGCAAAACGTCACCGCCACCGATGACGAGATCAAGAAGGCGATATCTCAGATCGAAAAGCAGAACAACATGCAGCCCGATCAGCTGGATGCGGTGTTGAAGGCGCACGGCATCGAGCGTGCGTCGCTCGTCGATCAGCTCACCGCATCGATCGTGTGGGCGAAACTGGTGCGCCGGCTCGTCTCGCAAACCAATGTGGTTTCCGAAGAGGAGATCGACGATGCATCGAAACGCATCAAAGAGAGCGCCAATGAGCCACAGAGCCGGGTCGCGGAGATCTTTCTCGCGGTCGATAATCCCCAGCAGGACGACGAAATGCGGAGATTGGCGGAACGGCTGATCGAGCAGATGAAACACGGCGCTCGGTTTTCAGCAGTCGCCCAGCAATTCTCACAATCCCCGACGGCCGCGGTGGGTGGCGATCTCGGCTGGCTGCGTCCTGAGCAACTCAGCCCCGATCTTGCCAAGGCGGTGGCCCAGATGCGCCCGGGCGAGCTCTCGCCGCCGATTCGCAGTGGGGCGGGCTATTACTTGTTGCTCGTTCTCGACCGGCGCACTGGCCGCTCGGATCCCGGCGCCGACGAGGCGGTGCTGCACCTGGTGCAGGTCGTCTTTCCGTTATCGCCCCAGGCGAGCGAAGCGATGCGGCGGGCCGCGCTGACCGAAGCGCAGAATACCAAGGCCACCGCGAAAAATTGTGCGGAGATGCTGAAGATCGGTAAAGAGAAAGGGTCGGCACAGCTCTCAAGCGAAGGCCGTTTGCGCGTCAGCCAGATCGCGCCGGCGGTACGCAATATCGTTACACAGCTGGAGGTAGGACAGGCCTCGCAGCCGATTGTCCAAAAGAATGGGGTCGGGGTGATTATGGTGTGCGAGAAGGCGACACCGAACACGACCTTGCCGACGCGCGACGAGATCGCCGACCAGCTGGCGCGCCAACGAGCGGAAAACTTGGCTCGCCGCTACCTGCGCGATCTGCGGCGTACCGCCTTTGTCGACGTCAGAGTTTAAGGCGCGCGATGCTGCCGCTGGTCGTAACGATGGGCGAGCCCGCCGGGATCGGCGGCGAAATCACTCTGAAGGCATGGCTCGGGCGCGGCGACGGGGTCCCTCCTTTTTACCTGATCGACGACCCCGGTCGCATCGCCGAGTTGGCTCGGCGGCTTGGCTGGCCGGTGCCGGTTCGACCGATCAGCGCTCCCGAAGACGCGCTGACGGTATTCGCCGAAGCCCTCCCGATCGCGCCGATTGGCCTTGTCTCGCGGGCCTTGCCGGCGCACCCCGACCCGGCAGATGCGCCGGCCATCCTCGGCGCGATCGAGACCGGGGTCCGGCACGTACTCGGCGGGCGCGCTGCGGCTCTCGTCACCAATCCGATACACAAAGACAGTCTCTATCGGGCCGGTTTTCGGTATCCGGGACATACCGAGTATCTCGCCTTTCTGGCCGGGGTCACCGAAGCACCGGTGATGATGCTCATCTGCCCGGCGCTGCGTGTCGTGCCGGTTACGGTCCATCTCGCGCTGCGCCAAGCAATCCTGGAGCTTTGCACGTCGATGATTGTTCATGCAGGCCGCGTCACCGAGGCGGCGCTGCGGCGGGACTTTGGGGTTGCCGCTCCGACCCTCGCCATTGCCGGGCTCAACCCGCATGCAGGCGAAGCCGGTGGTCTGGGGCGCGAAGAGATCGAGATCATAAAGCCGGCCATCGCCGAGCTACGCGCCGCAGGGATAGACGCTCGGGGCCCACTAGCGGCCGATACGATGTTTCATGCCGAGGCGCGACGGTCCTACGATGCAGCGCTCTGCATGTATCATGATCAGGCTTTGATCCCGATCAAAACCATCGACTTCCATGGCGGAGTGAACGTGACGCTGGGACTACCTTTTGTGCGAACTTCGCCCGATCACGGAACTGCTTTCGCCATCGCTGGTCGCGGTGTCGCGCGGGCGGAGAGCCTGATTGCCGCGCTGCGGCTAGGGGCCGACATGGCGGCCAGACGGGCGGCTGCGGACTGAACTCTTCCGCCAGAGCTTCGCCGTCCGATCCCGCGATCACTTCGCTGCCGCCGCTGCGCGAGGTCATTGCGCGATATGGGATCGTCGCGCGCAAGCGTCTCGGTCAGAATTTCTTGCTCGACCTCAACCTGACCGGTCGGATTGCGCGGTCGGCGGGGCGCCTCGACCAAGCCACGGTCATCGAGATCGGCCCCGGCCCCGGCGGTTTAACGCGGGCATTGCTGGCATCGGGGGCACGCCGCGTTCTTGCGATCGAGCAAGACCGGCGTTGTGTCGCGGCGCTCGGCGAGCTTGCCGCGGCTTATCCGGGTCGCCTCGATGTTGTCGCCGGCGATGCGCTCGAACTCGACCCGGCGACGTTGTCCGAGAGACCTCGCAAAATCGTTGCGAACCCGCCGTATAACATCGCCACCCTGCTCCTTCTCAGCTGGCTCGAGCGGCTTCGGGAGTACGAAAGCCTGACCTTGATGCTTCAGCGCGAGGTCGCCGAGCGCCTGATCGCCCGGCCGCGCAGCAAGTCTTACGGACGGCTTTCGGTGCTCGTGCAATGGGTCGCCGAGGTACAGATCTTGTTCGACGTGCCGGCTCGAGCCTTTGTGCCGCGCCCCAATGTCGCGTCGAGCGTCGTCGCCATCCTGCCCCGCTCCGAGCCGCTGGCCCCGGCGCACCGGCCCACGCTCGAACGCATCACTGCCGCCGCCTTCGGCCAGCGCCGCAAGATGCTGCGCACCAGCCTGAAACGGCTCGGAATCGCGGCCGAGCCGTGGCTCGAACGCGCCGGCGTCGCCCCGACGGCACGCGCCGAAGAGCTTTCGGTCGCCGAGTTCTGCGCGCTCGCGCGCGCCGTCGGCCAAAGCCGGTCGGTGCCCCCCTGAAGCCCTTCGCGGCGATCAGCCGGCGCGCAAGCGATTGACAAAGTCAGGGAGCCCGACCTGCCGCTCGCGCCGAAGCCGTTCTGCGGTGACGATAGCCTGCACCTGCGCGACGCTGTCCTCGATGTCGTGATTGACGATCACGTAATCGTATTCCGGCCAGTGGCTTATCTCCTCCGCCGACTTCGCCATCCGCGCTGCGACGACGGCTGCGCTGTCTTGAGCGCGCGTTCGAAGCCGCGCCTCGAGTGCGGTGAGGCTGGGCGGCAAGACGAAGATCGAGACAAGATCATCGCGGACGGTCTCGGTCAGCTGTAGCGTACCCTGCCAGTCGAGGTCGCCGACAACATCATGCCCAGCGGCGAGCGCCAGTTCGATCGGCCGACGCGGCGTCCCATAGCCGTGTTCGAATACGCTCGCGTGTTCCAGCAGTTCGCCCCGTGCGATCATTTCGTCGAAGCGGCGGCGGTCGATGAAAAAGTAGTCGCGTCCCTCGACCTCCTCTTCGCGCCGTGGCCGCGTCGTAACCGACACAGACATGTCGAGCTCAGGATCGCGCTCTACGAGTCGGCGGGTGATCGTCGTCTTTCCCGCCCCGGAGGGCGAGGAGAGGACGAGGAGTAACCCGCGGCGCTCGATCCTCATTCGATGTTCTGCACCTGCTCGCGAAATTGCTCGACCGCGGCCTTTAGTGACAGCCCGATGCGCGTCAGCTCGATGTCGGCTGATTTCGAACACAGCGTATTGGCTTCGCGGTTCAACTCCTGGCAGAGGAAATCCAACCGGCGGCCGACGGCCTCTCCCTGTTGCAAAAGATCGCGCGCTTGCTCGACGTGGGCGCCCAGCCGTTCGAGCTCCTCGCGGACGTCAGAGCGGGCGACGAGCAATGCCATTTCCTGTGCAACCCGCTCGTCAGGCAAGCCGGGTACGAGATCGGCGAGACTCGCCAACATCGTCCTCAGCCTCTCGCGGATTGCCTCCGGCTGGGCGGCCGCGCAACCCTCCGCCGCTCCGACGAGAGCCGCCATCTCTTCCAGCTGGCTGCGCAGCAGCAATTCGAGACGCGCGCCCTCCTCGGCTCTGGCAGCCGCCAAGCGGTCGAGTGCGGTCTGCCAACTACCGAGCACCGCGGACCTGCGCCCCTCGATCACCGACTCTTCGTCGTCCTCGACCGTCTCGACGACACCGCGGAGCGCTAACAGGCCGTCAAGGCGCGGCGGGGCCGCATCGATTACGCCTGCGAGTTCGTTCGTCAGCGAGACGAGCTGGGCCAAAGCGTCGCGGTTGATACGCACCGCCGCCGGCGCGGTCCTGGTGATGGCAAGGACGGCGGAGACGTTGCCGCGGCGGAAACGTTGCGCCAGCCCGGCGCGAAGCCGGGGTTCCAGCGCGTCAAATCCCGAGGCCAGCCGAAGCCTCAGATCGAGCGACTTACCGTTGACGCTTTTTATCTCCCATACCCAGGAGATGCCTAGCTCGTCACCCTCCGTCCGCGCGAACCCGGTCATGCTCGCTATGCTCACGCCCGCCGTACTCCCTCCTCCTAAAATCTTGGCCTGCGGCGGCGGCGATCGCTCAAGGGGGGCCGGCGAAGATCAAAGATGCATTGGTCCCGCCGAAGCCGAAGGAATTAGAAAGCGCGTAGCGCACCTCGCGCGGCTTGGCCTGCCTCGGCACTAGATCGATGTCGCAAGACGGAGACGGGTTCTCGAGGTTCAGGGTCGGCGGAACGACCCCGTCGCGAATGGCAAGGATCGAGAAAATTGCTTCAACGCTCCCGGCGGCGCCGAGCAGGTGTCCTATCGCCGATTTCGTCGAGGACATGGACAGCTCGTAGGCGTGCTCGCCGAACACACGCTTGACGGCGCCAAGTTCGATCTCGTCGCCCAGCGGGGTCGAAGTGCCGTGGGCGTTGATGTAGTCGATCTTGTCTGGTGCGAGACCGGCGCGCTTTAGAGCGTTACGCATCGACCGACAGGCGCCTTTGCCATCCTCAGAAGGAGCGGTCAGATGAAAGGCGTCCGAAGACATACCGTAGCCGATCACCTCGGCATA
>JAFAHQ010000017.1 GCA_019237135.1 Alphaproteobacteria bacterium | reverse complement strand
CCCGGAGCCGGGCCGGTTCGAGTTGCGGCTGATGGACGGTGCGGCCAACCCGTATCTGCTGCAGGCGGGCCTGCTCGCCGGAGGTTTGGATGGGATCGAGCACCAGTGCGATCCCGGCAGGCGGCTCGACATCAACATGTACGAGCCCGCTGCAGCTCCAGCCGGCATCCCGCGGCTGCCACTCAACCTACTGGACGCGCTGCGCGCCTTTGCCAGCTCGGCAGTATTCCGCGAGGCGCTGGGCGCCGCGTTTGTCGATTCCTACGTCAAACTTCGCATGGCCCAGTGGCACGACTACACGCGCCATCTGACCGACTGGGAACGCGAGCACACCCTCGACGTCTAGGCTGTTCGGCCACGCATCCGATCGAGGATCTTTCCAGAAACTTCACCGGTAGCGTCGGTTCGCGCCGGAATAAGAGCGCGTGTGATACCGTCTATGGCATAATTCTCCGGAACACCATCAGCCGGCTGGTCCCCCGTCCTTCGATGCATGCTTTCCCGCGTCTTCTTGCGGTCGCCACCGCGGTCCCGCCCTATCCGCTCGACCAAGACGCTGTCGTCGAGCGGGTCAAGCTGTTGTTCGGCCGCTCGGAGAACCTCGACCGCCTGTTGCCGGTATTTACCAATACAGGAATCCGCACGCGCTATTCCTGTGTGCCGATAGAATGGTACGACCGCGCCCATGGCTGGGCGGAGCGTAACCGCATCTATCTCGACTCGGCGCTCGATCTGCTCGAAAGCGCGACCCGCCAGCTTCTCGACCGAACTGGCCGCGACAAAAGTGAGATCGGCAGCATCGTCGTCGTCTCGACGACCGGGATCGCCACGCCGAGCCTCGATGCGCTGCTGATCGAACGGATGGGGCTGGGGCGCACGGTGCGGCGGCTGCCGATCTTCGGACTCGGCTGCGCCGGCGGGGTCATCGGCTTGGCGCGAGCCGCGAGCCAGGCCGCGGCAGCTCCCGGCGAGACGGTGCTGTTTCTGACCGTGGAACTCTGTGCGCTGGCCTTTCGGCGTGACGACTGGTCGAAGAGCAACATCGTCGCAACGGCGCTGTTCGGCGACGGAGCATCCGGTGCACTGCTTTCGACCGACGGCGAGGGCCCCGCTATCGTTGCTTCGGGCGAGCACACGTGGCCCGACAGTCTAGACGTGATGGGCTGGGAGGTCGCCGATGACGGATTCAGCGCGATCTTTTCGCGCGATATTCCGCAGCTCGTCACAACACAACTGCACGGCGTCGCGTCGGATTTCCTCGCCCGCCACGGTCTTGTGCTCGGCGACATCGACCGCTTCGTGTGCCACCCGGGCGGCGCCAAGGTGGTCACGGCGCTTGAGCGCGCCTTCGGCCTCGGACAGGGAGCGCTGGTGGACGCTTGGGGCGTGCTGCGTGATTACGGCAATATGTCGGCAACGACCGTGATGTTCGTGCTCGAGCGCATGCTGGCCGGGGCGTGCGCCACCGGGGAACGATGGGAGCGCGCGCTGATGAACGCGCTCGGACCGGGATTCACGGCGGGGTTTCTGGTGCTCGACAACCGGTGACAGTCCTCCACTGGACACTCGGTCTGATACTGCTGCAGCGCGCTGCCGAGCTCGTTTGGGCACGCCGCAATACGATCCGATTGCGCGAACTGGGCGGTGTGGAGGCGGATGCCGAAGGCTACCCCTACTTCGTCCTGTTGCATGCCGGCTGGTTGGGGAGCCTGGCGCTCTTCGTCCCTGCTGCTACTCCGCCAGTCTGGCCGCTGCTCGGCCTCTTCGCTCTGCTCCAGCTGGCCCGGTTCTGGGTAATTTCCAGCCTGGGCCACTACTGGACGACGCGGATTGTAACTCTGCCTGGCGCACCACTGGTGCGCACCGGTCCGTTACGCTGGTTCCGTCACCCGAATTACATGCTCGTGATCGCGGAGATTGCCGTGCTGCCGCTCGCTTTCGGAGCCGTCGCGATCGCGGCGTCATTCTCGGCGGTCAACCTGGTGCTGATCATCCGGCGCATCCGGATCGAGGAGAGCGTCCTCGCGCCCCGGCGAGGGCTGTGAGATCCCGAAGGTGTCGGGGATCGCGGGATCGGCCGGCAGGGTCGGCATCAAAACCTGGGTCGGGTTCCTCGCCATGGCCGTCGGCATGTTCTTGGCGATCCTCGACACGCAGATCGTCGCGAGCTCCTTGCCGGAGATCCAAACCGGTCTCGGCATTCCCCTCGACCAGTTGAGCTGGGTCCAGACGGCCTATTTGATGGCCGAGATCGTCGCGATCCCGCTGACCGGCTGGTTGACCCGGTTGATGTCGACACGCGGCGCCTTTTTCACCTGCATCTGCGGTTTCACCGCCGCTAGCCTTGCATGCGCCGCCTCGTCCAGCTTCTGGTCGCTGGCATCGGCGCGGGTGGTGCAGGGTTTTTGCGGCGGGGCTCTGATCCCGCTCGTGTTCTCGGCGGTTTTCCTGATGTTCCAATGGCCCGCACGGGAGCGGGCGGTATTGTGGGCCGGACTGTTGGCGATGCTGGCCCCGACCCTCGGGCCGAGCGCCGGCGGCTTTATCACCGACCGCTTCTCCTGGCACTGGTTGTTTCTGATCAATGTGCCGCCAGGGATCATCCTGGCTCTGCTGGTCGCCTGGGCAGTAGACGTCGATCGGCCCGACCGGCGCGCCTTCGGCTCGGTCGATCTGCTCGCGCTTCCGCTGCTCGCGGTCTTTCTCGCCAGCCTCCAACTGCTTCTCAAGCAAGCCCCGCAGCGCGGCTGGACGAACACCGATATGCTGCTGCTCGCTGGTCTTTGTGTAGCTTGCGGGGGTGGCCTGATCCGCCGCTTGCTCCGACGGCCAATGCCGCTGATCGATCTGTCGGCGTTCCGCGACCGTAATTTCGCTGCCGGGTGCTGGTTCAGCTTCGTCCTTGGCATGGGACTCTACGGAGCGACCTACCTGTTGCCGGTCTTCCTCGGTCTGATCCGAAATTACGATGCGCTGGCCATCGGCGGGATCATGATGGTGACCGGCGCCGCGCAATTGATTGTGGCACCAATCGCCACCGCGCTCGAACGACGTGCCGATACCCGGCTAATGACCACCGCGGGCTACGCCTTGCTCGCGATCGGGTTCATCGGCAACGGCTTTATGACCTTCGAAACCGACTTCTGGGGATTGTTCTGGCAGCAGATCGCGCGAGGTGCCGCGGTGATGCTTTGTCTTTTGCCGACAACCTCTGTGGCCCTGGGCGGCTTCGACCCGTTTCTCGTTCCGAACGCCAGCGGGTTGTTCAACCTGATGCGCAATCTCGGCGGAGCGATCGGCCTGGCGTTGATCGACACCGTGCTTGAGCAGCGTACCCCCACACATGTCGACGCCATCGTCGCACGGCTTCAAGCCGGCGATGCATCGGCGGCACGGCTGGTCGGATTGCCGACCGAGCGTTTCGTCGGCGTACCGATCGGCCCGATCGACGAGGCGACGCACGCCCTGGTTGCACCGCTGGTCGAACGCGCCGGGCTCGTCGCCGCCTTCAACGACGCTTGGCTCATGGTTGGCGGCCTGGTTCTGCTGTCGATGTTGGCGCTGCCGCTCTTCCGATCGCCGCCACAGCGGGTTGGAACGCGGCGCAGTGATCACGATCTTTCGCGTATCGCATAGGCACTGACGGGTATCCCGAGTGACCGAGGCGCAGCCACTAGTCCTTTCGACGCCTCACGCGCCGGCCGGCGCACTTTCCGGCCGAGTCATCGCCAAAGCGATGCGCGAGAACGCCCTTTTGGCCTTTCCGCCAGAAGCCTTCGAAGAAGATGTGGTCTGCCGCAGCTTTTTCGGCCGACGGCAGATAATTCTCAACAGGCCGGCCGGGATCCAGCATATCCTCATTGACAATCCCGAGAATTACCGCCGCACCCCTGCCACGATGCGGATGCTGCGCCCGCTGCTCGGCAACGGACTGTTGCTCAGCCAAGGCGAAGACTGGAAGTATCAGCGCCGCACCGTGGCCCCCGCCTTTGCCTCGCGCACGATGCCGCTGCTGGCGGGCCACGTCGCTCGCGCCGCGCAGGCCACGGTCACCAAGCTCGCAGGCTGCAGCGCGCAGCCCGCCGACCTTCTCACAGCGATGCAATCGCTCGCGCTGGAGATCGCGGGCACGTCGATGTTTTCATTGGCGATGGACCGTTATCGTCCCGAGCTGCGCGATCTGATCACCCGCTATACCGCGGGTCTCGGCCGCCCGAGCCTGCTCGACTTCTTGCTGCCGCTGGCGATCCCGAGCCCGCGTGATCTCTTGCGCCGTCGGGTTCGCCGGCAATGGGTAGCGCTGTTCGGTCGCATCATCGCCGAGCGGCGGGTAAAGGCTTCACAGGCAGCGCCGCGCGACCTCTTCGACCTTTTGTCGACGGCGCGTGATCCGGAAACGGGCGCTCCGTTCTCGCCCGAAGGTCTCGTCGATCAGGTTGCGACTCTGATCGCCGCCGGTCACGAGACGACCGGTGTCGCGTTGTTCTGGTCTCTCTGGCTCGTCGCCGCGGCGCCAGCTGTTCAGGAGCTGCTCGCCGCTGAAGTCGAGAGCCTCGATCTCGGTCCGGACACCGCGTCCGAAATCCTACCGCGGCT
The DNA here is from genome assembly GCA_019237135.1 of Alphaproteobacteria bacterium. Lineage (GTDB taxonomy): Bacteria > Pseudomonadota > Alphaproteobacteria > ATCC43930 > CGMCC-115725 > AP-15. Next base: position 9,099 of record JAFAHQ010000017.1, on the reverse strand, counting down.
CGTCCATACCCGCGCGGTGGTGCAAGAAACACTGCGTCTGTATCCGCCGGCATTCATTATCGTGCGGCAGGCACGCGCCGACGACGACGCCGGCGGCGTCAGGGTACCGGCCGGCGGAATGGTCTTTATTTCGCCTTGGGTGCTACACCGGCACCGCCGGCTGTGGTCGCAACCGGAAGTCTTCGATCCGGCGCGGTTCTTGCCCGGTGCGTCGCCGCCTAACCGCTTCGCCTATCTGCCGTTCGGCGTCGGTCCGCGAGTCTGCATCGGCGCACAGTTCGCGCTGACCGAGGCCACCTTGGTCTTGGCCACAATGATCAAGGCCTTCGAGATCGAGCGCGCCAACGGTGAGCCGTTGATGCCGATCGGGATTGTCACGACCCAACCCGACCATCCTCCGCTTTTTCAGCTGCGGTCAAGACATTAGCGTCCGTGCCGAGGCGTGCCGCCTCGGACATGACAGTTTTTTTACGCGGTGTAATGACGCATGCTGCGAGCGGCCGCCGAAGGGGGAGAGCAATGCGCTCGCAACGACTGACGATGATCATCTTTATCGGCATGCTGCTCGGCATCGCCGTCGGCTACGCCTGCCACAGCTTGTGGCCCGATCCGCAGACGGCGAAGACGATTGCCGGCTACATCTCGCTGTTTACCGACATCTTCCTGCGCCTGATCAAGATGATCATCGCGCCGCTCGTCTTCACGACTCTGGTGGTCGGCGTGGCGCATATGGGCGACACCAAGTCGGTCGGCCGGATCGGCGGCAAGGCGATGCTGTGGTTCGTCAGCGCCTCGCTCGTGTCGCTGCTGCTCGGCCTGATTATGGTCAACATCCTGCGTCCGGGCGACAACCTAAATCTGCCGCTGCCCGACACGAGTGCCGCGACGAACCTCAACGCTGCCTCATTGTCGTTCAAGGATTTCGTGACCCACCTCGTGCCAAAGAGCGCGGTCGAGGCGATGGCCAACAACGAGATCCTGCAGATCGTCGTCTTCTCGCTGTTCTTTGGCGTCGCTGCAGCGGCACTCGGCGAGCGGGCGGCGGGGGTCATCAAGATCATCGATGAGACCTCGCAGATCATCCTGACGATAACGGGCTACATCATGGCGCTTGCCCCGATCGCTGTCTTTGCAGCGATGGCGGCGACGGTGACAACGCAGGGGATCGGCATTTTGGTGACCTACGGCAAGTATCTGGTCCAGTTTTATTTCAGCCTCGGCATCTTGTGGCTGGTGCTGATCGGCGCCGGCTTTCTCTTCCTCGGCCGCGCCGTGTTCCGCCTCATATCGTTGATTCGCGAGCCGTTTCTACTGGGCTTCAGCACGGCGAGCAGCGAGGCCGCCTATCCGGTGACGATGGCCCAACTCGAAAAGCTGCCGGTCAGCAAGAAGATCATCAGCTTCGTGCTGCCGATGGGCTATTCGTTCAACCTCGACGGCTCGATGATGTACTGCACCTTTGCGACGATCTTTATTGCCCAGGCTTACAACGTCCAGCTGTCGGTCACCCAGCAGGTCACGATGCTTCTGGTGCTGATGCTGACCAGCAAGGGCATGGCCGGGGTGCCGCGCGCCTCGCTGGTCGTGATCGCCGCGACCCTGGTGACCTTCAACCTGCCCGAGGCGGGGCTGTTGTTGATCATCGGCATCGACCAGTTCCTCGATATGGGCCGCACCGCGACCAACGTGATCGGCAACAGCCTGGCGACCGCAGTAATCGGCCGCTGGGAGGGCGAGACAGCAGAGACAATCGGTTTGCCGGCGGAGGCGCAGGCGGCTTGATGCCGCGTCTTCTCGCTGCCACGGCGCTGATCGCGGCGCTGCTCGTGTTGTCCAGCGCGCACGCACAGGAACTGACCGGAACCTTGAAAAAGATCAAGGACAGTAAGACGGTCACGCTCGGCTATCGCGCGAGTTCGATCCCGTTCTCGTATCTCAACAAATTGCATGAGCCGATCGGCTATTCGATTGATCTCTGCAACGAGGTCGTCAAAGAGATCGCAAGTGAGCTCGAAGGGATCGAAATCGGCGTCAGCTACAAGTTGGTGAGAGCAGAGACTCGGATCCCGGCCGTGCGTTCGGGCGAGATCGACCTCGAATGCGGCTCCACGACCGCCAATTTCCAACGCAAGAAGGAGGTCGCCTTCTCGCCGATCTTCTTTGTCGCCGGCACCAAGCTTCTGGTGCCGCGCTCTTCCAGCATCACCTCCTACCGCGATTTGCGCGACAAGACCGTCGTCGTGACCGCGGGCACCACCAACGAAGAAGCCGTGCGGGCGATCTCGGATAAGCAGCACCTCGGCATCAAGATCCTAGTCGGCAAGGATCATGACGAATCATTTGCGATGCTGAGGGAAGGCAAGGCCGACGCCTTTGCCACCGATGACGTACTCCTCTATGGCCTGGCGGCGACCGCCCCGTCGGGGGATCGATACCACGTCGTCGGCGAATATTTGTCGTACGATCCCTACGGGCTGATGTATCGCAAGGACGATCCCGACTTCGCGGCAATCGTCGACCGGACCTTCACACGGCTCGCGCAAAGCCGCGAGCTCGTGCAGCTTTACAACAAATGGTTCCAGCAGCGCTTGCCGACCGGTGAGACCCTCGACCTGCCGATGAGCCCTCAGCTCGAAGAAATCTTCCGTGTCGAGGGCGTCCCCGAGTGAGATAGGTGCCGATCGCTATTCATACTCCGGCAGCCTTTCGAGGTACCGGGCATAGTCGCCTCTGCCCAGGTGCCGAGCCAGCGTTAGAAGGCGCTCGCGGTCGATATAGCCCATGTGATAGGCGACTTCTTCGACGCAGGCGATCTTGAGATCCTGGCGCATCTCGATCGTTCGGACGAATTCGGCCGCCGCGAGCAATGATTCGTGAGTGCCGGTATCGAACCAAGCGTACCCGCGCCCGAGTCTCTCGACCGTCAGCAGGCTGCGCTCGAGATAGATGTTGTTGACATCGGTGATTTCGAGCTCTCCGCGCGCAGAGGGTTTGAGCGCGCCCGCGATCTCGACAACCGCGGCATCGTAAAAATAGAGCCCTGTCACCGCCCAATGCGAGCGCGCCTGTCGCGGTTTCTCCTCGATCGACACTGCCTTGCCGTATGCGTCAAACTCGACCACACCATAGGATTCAGGGTTGCGCACCTGGTAGCCGAAGACGGTGGCACCCGGGCGCGGCTGCGCCGCCCGCTGCAAGATTGCCGACAAGCCCGTGCCATAGAAGATGTTGTCGCCGAGCACCAGGGCGACATTGTTGCTGCCTATGAAGTCTCGTCCGATCAGAAAGGCCTGCGCGAGCCCATCGGGCCGCACCTGCTCGGCATAGGCAATCGACAAGCCCCATTGGCTGCCGTCCTTGAGCAATGCCTCGAACCGGGGGCGATCCCCCGGCGTCGTAATGACGAGGATTTCGCGAATGCCCGCCAGCATCAGGGTCGTCAGCGGGTAGTAAATCATCGGCTTGTCGTACACCGGCAGGAGCTGCTTGCTGACTGCCAGGGTGACCGGGTAGAGCCGTGTACCTGAGCCGCCTGCGAGGACAATTCCCTTCATCGCCCCTAACCCTGGGGATTACTCGGCGGTTCGTATCGAAAATAGCCTGGCAAACTAGACAAGACCGGGTGTTTCCGATCTCTGTCAGAGACCAGCGCCTCGTCGGCCGACACCGGACAGCCGACGTCGAGAGTAGGGTCGTTCCACAGCAGGCGGCGATCGTGCCCAGGCGAAAAGTAGACGCTCACCTTGTGAGAGAACTCTGTATTCGGCTTGAGCGTGCAATGGCCGTGAGCGAACTCTTCCGGTATGAAAGAATGGTTGTCCCGTACAAAATGAATCTCGATGCCGCGCTCTCGTTGTCCGCTTTCCTTGAAAACCTTAGAGAAGAACCCTCGAGAATCTACGTGACGAACAGGCTTGAGAAGCTTGATGTCCGGAATAGCGGTTTTCACAATTTTCATGCTGCACCCTACCGCCCCTATCGGAAATTGTCTTGTTTTACGTACAGCACTTTTTACGTACAGCACTCGAAAAAGAAAAGCGTCTTAAAGACGTTAAGATCTAAGTTCGGCTGCTTCGTCAATCGGCCCATTTGGCCACGCCATCGAGCCGGACAGGCGCAAAACCTTGACCTTCCGGCGCGTCTATATCGCGAGGACGGATCTTCCTCGGACATATCACTCCGGGATGTGCTAGGGTTGCGCCACGAGGTGGGGGCGCTACCTAACCCAGAACGGTCCCGCCGTCTTCTCTTCTTCACAGCAAGGATCTAGAAGCGAACTTCTTCCATGCGCTTGTTCCGTTATTTCGAAAGCCTCCTCGAACCGACGGCTCTGCCACCGCAGGGTCCTCCGCCGTCGGGGCTCGGCGCCTTTTATTGGCACTACGCCCGGCAGGCGCGCGGTCTTGTCGCCGCACTATTCGTCGCCGGCTTCATCGTCGCGCTCGTCGACACGACAATTCCGGTATTCGTCGGTCGGGTGATTACGCTTGTGTCCAGCCACGAGCCGGGCTCGCTGCTGCGCGATTCTTGGCCACCGCTGCTCGGCATGGCGTTTGTCCTGCTGGTCGTGCGGCCCTCGGCGATGCTGCTGCAGAACATGCTGACCAACCAGGCGATCATCCCCGGGTTCTCGAACCTGATCCGCTGGCAGAGCCATTGGCACGTGGTCCGGCAGAGCTGGAGCTTCTTCCAGAACGATTATGCCGGGCGAATCGCGCAACGGGTCATGCAGACCGGCCCCTCGCTGCGCGAGAGTGTGGTCTCCGCCACCACGGCGGTCTGGTACATCCTCGTGTACGGCGGTGGTGCCATCATCCTGCTCGCCTCCAGCGATGGGCGACTGGCAATCCCCGTGGTTCTGTGGTTCGCCGGGTACACGGCGCTGTTACGCTATTTTGTGCCGCGGTTGCGCACCCGTTCACGCCGTATGTCTGAGACGCGCTCGGCCCTCACGGGCCGTGTAGTCGACAGCTACACCAATATCGCGACGGTCAAACTGTTCGCCCGTCCGCGGGATGAGGACGAATTCGTTCGGGCCGCGATGGATGATCTTACCGAGGCGCATCGCGGACAGGTGCAATTGACCACATTGCTCGCGCTTTGCCTTGCGGTGCTGAACGCGAGCATGGTGGTGGGCACGGGAGCGTTGGCGATCTGGCTGTGGAACGACGGACGCATCGCGGTCGGGACCGTTGCTATGGCATTGCCGCTGACCTGGCATATCGCCGCGATCGCGGGCTGGGTGGCGCAGAACATCACGACGATCTTCGAGAATATCGGCGTCGTGCAAGAAGGCATGCGGTCGATCGCGGTACCTCGCCAGATGCCGGACCGACCCGATGCCGTTGCCTTGCAGGTCGCGCGCGGCGCCGTGCGCTTCGAAGGCGTGCGCTTTGGATACGGTACCGCGAAGGGTGTCCTTCATGGGATCGACCTTTCGGTGGCACCCGGCGAACGGGTCGGCCTGGTCGGGCGTTCGGGAGCGGGAAAGTCGACCTTGGTCAACCTGTTGCTGCGGTTTTACGAGATCGAGGCCGGCCGGATCCTGATCGACGAGCAAGACATCGCCCTCGTTACCCAAGAAAGCCTGCGCGCGCATATCGCAATGGTCACCCAGGACACCTCGCTGCTCCATCGCTCGATCCGTGACAACATCCGCTATGGCAGGCTGCAGGCGAGCGAGTGGGAGGTGCGTCGTGCTGCGGCGCAGGCGCATGCTCTCGAATTCATCGAGGGGCTCGAGGACTGGTATGGCCGTCGGAGCTTCGACGCGCATGTCGGCGAGCGCGGCGTCAAGTTGTCGGCCGGGCAACGCCAGCGCATCGCGCTCGCCCGGGTCATTCTGAAAGACGCTCCGATTCTAGTACTCGACGAGGCTACCTCATCGCTCGATTCGGAAGTCGAGGCGGCGATCCAGGAACAGCTCGACGGTCTGATGCGCGGGCGCACTGTCATCGCCATCGCACACCGGTTGTCGACGATCGCGCGTATGGATCGTCTCATCGTGCTCGACCAGGGCAGAATTGTCGAGGAAGGCACTCATGCCCAGCTGCTCGCCCGGGGAGGCACTTACGCGCGCTTGTGGCAGCGGCAATCCGGCGGATTTACCGACGTCGATGTGGCGATCCCGCTGGATGCCGCTGCTGCCGAATAACGGATCGACCCCGCCCAACAAGATCGGCCGGAAAATCGCCATATATTAGTGGCCAAAGGTCGGGGATCACCGAGCCGGCGATCAAATAAATGTCCCGACGAGCCCCTCCTGCCTTCACCAGCCTGCGCTGAAAAGTGATCGACCGTCTCTATTCCCGAACGCTCGCGATCGCGGCGCACCGCCACGCGATGGCGGCGATGGCGCTGATCTCCTTTGCCGAGAGCTCGTTTCTTCCGCTGCCACCGGACTTCCTTCTCGTGCCGATGACCTTGGCCCGGCCGCGCCAGGCCTGGCTGATCGCCGCGGTCTGCACGATCACCTCGGTCGTCGGCGGCTATGTCGGCTATGCGATCGGCTTTTTTCTGTTCGACGCGATCGGCCGGCCCTTGCTCGAATTCTATCACGCGATGGACAAATACGAGGCGTTCAAATCGGCCTTCGCCGAATGGGGCGCTTGGATCATTGTGATCAAGGGACTGACGCCGATCCCCTTTAAGCTCGTCACGATCGCGAGCGGTGCAGCGCGGTTCGATCTGGTGGCCTTTACCCTGGCGTCGTTGGTCTCACGCAGTCTACGGTTCTTCCTGATCGCCGCCCTGTTATGGCGGTTCGGCGATCCGATCCGAGATTTCATCGAACGCCGGCTGATGCTGGTCACCAGCCTGGCAGCCGCGGCACTCGTTGGCGGGTTCGTCGTGCTGCGCTATCTATGAGGTCATGAAAATCGACCCCGGTCGTTTTCCGATCGTTGTCTTGGTAGCGAGCGCTGCGGTGCTCGGCGGCGCGCTGTTGTCGCAATACTGGGGCGGGCTCGCCCCGTGCGAGCTCTGCTTGCTGCAGCGCTGGCCTTGGGTCGCAGCAATCGTGATGTCATTGATCGCGATCATAGTTGGCAACCGCTCCACACTGCCATGGGTTGCGCTGCTGCTCGCCCTGGTGTTCGCGGTCGGCAGCGCGCTTGCCCTCTATCATGTCGGGGTCGAAAAGCACTGGTTCGCCGGCCCCAACGCCTGCACAGGGGCTGCCACCGCGGCCGATACGGTTGAGGCGCTGAAGGCGCGCATTCTCGGGCAGAAGCCGGTACGCTGCGACGAGCCGGGGTGGTCGCTGTGGGGCATTTCGCTCGCCGGCTGGAACCTGTTGGCCTCTCTGGTGATGGCTGGGAGCTGTCTCGCGGTGTTTGCGCAGCTTCGCCGGCCGCGGCGGCGAGCCGGGATATGTCGGGGGGTCGCGTGAGCGACGAACGCCCGCGCCGCTTTCCCGGAGACCGCCATCCGGCCGAGGAGATCGCGCGTATGCTGCGCGTCGATCATGCCGGCGAGTACGGGGCGACACGGATTTACCGGGGTCAGCTCGATGTGCTCGGACGCAGTCGTGCCGCCGGAGCAATTCGCGGCATGGCCGAGACCGAAAACGGCCATCTCGCGCGGTTCGAAGAGCTGTTGCATGAGCGCCGGGTGCGTCCGACCCTTCTCTACCCGTTATGGTCATTTGCCGGCTATGCGCTTGGCGCTGCGACGGCGCTCCTCGGCGAGCGAGCCGCAATGGCCTGCACCGTCGCGATCGAAGACGCCATCGACGAGCATTACCTGCAGCAAGCCGAGTATCTCGCCGAGGCAGATCCCGCGCTGAGAGAGACAGTGCTCGCCTTTCGCGACGACGAGCTGGCCCATCGCAAAATCGCGACCTCTCTCGGCGCCGAAGATGCCTTCGGGTACGAGCTAATCAGCGTCGCGGTTAAAGCCGGCTCGCGGATCGCGATTTGGCTCTCGACCCGCCTCTAACCGGTACCACCAGGACTTCCTCTCCGCAGGACGCCGCCGCGCCGTTGCGCGAAGTCTGGTATTACGCACTGCCGAGCCGACGCTTGCGGCGCCGGGCGATACTAGGAAAGGTCATGCTCGGCGAGCCGATCCTGATCGGCCGCGACACGGCTGGTGCGGCATTCGCGTTGCGCGACCCCTGTCCACATCGCGGGATGCCGCTCAGCGCCGGCCGTTTCGACGGACGTCAGGTCGAGTGCTGCTATCACGGTTGGCGCTTCGATACTCGTGGGCGATGCACCTTGATCCCGTCGCTGGTGCCCGGCCAGGCCTTCACGCCCGAGCATATCCGTGTGCGCAGCTACCCGGTGCGCGAGGTGCAAGGGAACATCTGGGTGTTTTTTGGCGACGACCCGAGCACGGCGCCGGAGATCCCGTTGCTCGACGGGTTCGACGGAAGACCGCCCGATCTCGTCGAGAGGGTAAGCTTCGAAGCGTCGATCGACCACGCTGTCGTCGGGTTGATGGACCCGGCGCATGGGCCCTTTGTTCATCGCGCCTGGTGGTGGCGCTCGCGCCGGTCGATCCACCATAAGAGCAAGGCCTTCGCCCCATCGCCGTTCGGCTTTACGATGAGCCGCCACGCGCCTTCGACGAATTCGCGCGCCTACCGGCTCTTGGGCGGCGCGCCGGAGACCGAGATCGTCTTTCGGCTGCCGAGTGTGCGGATCGAGCAGATCAGCGCCGGCCATCACCGCGTGGGCAACCTGACCGCTATCACGCCGGTCGACAAACGGGTGACCGAGATCAACCACTGCGTCTATTGGACGGCACCCTGGCTCACCGCGCTGAAGCCGTTTCTGCGGCATTATGTGCGCGCATTTCTGCGCCAGGACCGCGCGATCATGGAGCGCCAGCAGCAAGGTCTGCGCTACAACCCGCCGCTGACCCTGATCGACGATGCCGACACTCAGGCGAAATGGTACTACCGGCTAAAGCGCGAATACCGCCGTGCCCGCGCCGAAGGCCGGCCGTTCGAGAACCCGGTCGAGCCGCGCACCCTTGATTGGCGCAGCTGAACGCGCGCCGAAGAAACATGCCCAACTTGAAAACACCGGCGGCGCTCGAAGGCGCCGCCGGTTTCCTTCGAAGTGTCGGGTTTCTTTACACTCTGTTGCAGCG
>JAFAHQ010000321.1 GCA_019237135.1 Alphaproteobacteria bacterium | reverse complement strand
CGTACGAGCTTGGCGTTGCCGACCGCCTCAAAGGCATGGTCGACACCGAGCCCGCCGGTCAGCGCGCGCACCGCCTTGACCGGGTCGTCGTCGCTCGAATTGACGAAATGCGTAGCACCCACCCGCATCGCCATCTGCCGCTTAGTGCCGAACTGGTCGATCGCGATGATCTGCCGGGCGCCGCCGATGCGCGCCCCCTGGACGATCGAGAGGCCGACGCCGCCGCAGCCAAACACCGCGACCGTTTGCCCCGCCTCCATTCCCGAGCTGCGCAGCGCCGCGCCGACGCCGGTTAGCACCCCGCAGCCGACGAGTGCCGCTTGGTCGAGCGGCAAATCCGGGTCGATCTTCACCAGTGAATTCTCGTGCAATAGCATCTTCTCGGCATAGCTCGAAATGCCGATGAACTGGCGTAATGGCTGGCCCTTTTGCGACAGCCGCGGGGCCGCGGAGTCGGGCCGGGTCACGATGCCGCCGGTGCACAAATTCGGATGGCCCGACAGGCATTGCGGGCAATTTCCGCAAAAGCCCGAAAGACAGGCGACGATGTGGTCGCCTGGTGTGACTGCCGTCACCTCGTCGCCGATCGCCTCGACGACGCCCGCACCCTCGTGGCCGAGCACGATCGGCCGGTCGAGCGGAAATCGCCCCTGGCCGTCGACGACGTGGAGATCGCTGTGGCACACCCCGGTCGCCGCGGTGCGGACCAGCACCTCCCGGCCCCACGGCTTGTCGATGTCGACCGCTTCGATCGTCAGCGGTTCGTGCACTTTGCGAAAGACCGCGGCGTTGATCTCCATGGCAGTGGCCTCCCCTCAAGCCGGCACAAACACCGGCGTACTATAGCGATCCAGCTGGAACCCTGGAACGGTGTCGCCGAGAACCGCCTTGGATGTGCGGCGCGCCCCGGCTCAGATGAAGAATGAAGAATCACGGGAACCCTTTGGCCGGAACCGCATCGAAGAGTTTGACCGCGGCAGGAGGCGTGGATGGACCTGGCAGCTTCCGAGCGAACACCAGAAGGCGTCGCCGACGCCGAGTTGCTCGCCGGCATGCGGGCAGGAAGCTCAGCGGCGTTTGCCGCATTGATGCGCAGCAACAACCAGAGGCTGTACCGGCTCGCCCGTGGTGCTTGAAAACCGTGAGGGCGGCTGCCATTGCGGCCGAGTCCGCTTCCGCGCGCGGGTCGATCTGGATTTGCTGTCGCAGTGCAATTGTACCGTCTGCACGAAGAAGGGCATCCTGCACCTCTCTGTCGAGCCGGAGAATTTCGAATTGATGCACGGCAAGAACTCGCTGACGGCCTATACCTTCGGCACCGGCGTCGCCCAGCACACATTCTGTTCGCATTGCGGAATACACGCGTTCTATGTGCCGCGTTCCCAGCCCGACAGCATTTCAGTCAACGCGCGTTGTCTGGACGATATCGACGGACCAAGCCTCAAGCCCACGCGGTTCTTCGATGGCCGTCACTGGGAGGACGCCCAGCGCAAACGGATTGCCGAAGGTGGACATGTCGCCGCTGCCGGATTGAACGGGGCGGTCACGCTAAAGAGAATTCTGGATCGCGCTCTAGAATAGGACGATGTGGTGCGAGAGAGCATCGGGCAGCGTTGACAGCCCCGCGCACGGGCATAGCGTCGGGAGAACCAAACGATCGTTTGGTTAGAGCCGTCAACCCGAAGGTAGCTGGGTCATGGGTCATACGAGACAGGCGGTTGCGCACAAGGCCGAGGCAGATGCGGCCGTGGATTTTGACGCGGTAGTCATCGGCGCCGGCGTTTCCTCTACCAACTCTACAGGCTGCGCGAGCTCGGTCTCAAGGTCGGGTGTTCGAGACCGGCACCGGCGTTGGCGGCACCTGGTACTGGAACCGCTATCCCGGCGCCCGGTTCAATTCGGAAAGCTGGACCTACGGGTACTCGTTTTCCCAGGAGCTGCTAGACGAGTGGAACTGGGAAGAGCATTTCGCGGGGCAGCCCGAAACCGAGCGCTATTTGAACTATGTCGCCGACAAGTTCGACCTGCGCCGTGACATCCGGCTCAAGAGCCGGGTCACCGCCGCGCACTACCAGGAGGAGACGCGCAGCTGGGACCTCACTATGGAGGATGGCCGGCGCTACCGCACTCGTCTACTGATCACCGCCGCTGGTGTGCTCTCCGCGGCGACAATGCCGCGCATCGCCGGCGTCGGTACGTTCTTGGGCCAGTCCTGCCACACCCATTACTGGCCCAAGCCTGTGAGCTTCCAGGGCAAGCGCGTCGCGGTGATCGGCACCGGAGCGACCGGCGTACAGACCATCACGGAGGTGGCCAAGACCGCCGGCCATTTGACGGTCTTCCAGCGCACCCCGCAATGCTGCGCGCCATTGCACAACGCTAAGATCGGTAAGGACGAGATGAGCCGGATCCGGGGCAATAATCCTGAGATCTTTGCGCGCTGCCAGGAGACCTACGGCTGCTTCATCCATGCGACCGACCCGCGCGCCACTCACGAGGTGACGCAAGAGGAGCGCGAGGCTTTCTGGGAGAAGCTCTGCGGCGCGCCCGGCTTTGGCATCTGGATGGGCAATTTCCGCGGCATCCTGGTAGACCGTGCGGCCAACAAGCTGATCTCGGATTTTCTCGCGCGCAAGATCCGCCAGCGTGTCAAGGATCCGGCGGTCGCCGAGAAGCTGATCCCGAAAAACCACGGCTTTGGCACGCGGCGCGTGCCGCTCGAGAGCGGCTTCTACGAGGTGTACAACCAGCCCGACGTCAAACCGGTCGATATCAGCGAGACCCCGATCGACCGCATCACCCCGACCGGCATCAAGACCAGCGACTGCGAATATGAGTTCGACCTGATCGTCTACGCGACCGGCTTCGACGCGATCACAGGCGCCTTCGACCGCATCGACATCCGCGGGGTCGGCGGCGTGTCGTTAAAGGACAAGTGGAGGGACGGACCCCAGACCTTTCTCGGTATCCTGGTCGACGGCTTCCCGAACATGCTGATGGTGATGGGTCCGCATGCCGGGCTCGGCAACTTTCCGCGCGCACTCGAATATACGGCCGATTGGGTGACTGGACTGATCCGCTTCGCACACGGCCGCGCCCTTACCCGCGTCGAGGCTACCGCAGCGAGTGCCGTTGCCTGGACCGAGCACGTCATTGAATCGAGCGAGGGGTTGCTGTTCACCGAGGTCGACTCGTGGATGACCGGCATCAGCCGCAATGTCGACGGGAAGCAAGTCCGCCGGATCATGCGTTACAGCGGGGGCCATCCCGCCTTTCGCAAACGCTGCGACGCGGTGACGGCGGACGGATATCGCGAGCTGACGCTGGATTAGGCGGCATTCGAGGTTCGCCGCGCGTTACGGCGCGCTGTTGCTAAGTCACCCAATCATCTTGTGATTGCGCTGTGGGTGAGCGAACGAACGGAAGCAATCTTGCTGGGTCCGATCTGGAGCAGACTGGGGATACAAACATGGGGTGATCAGTGATCGTACAATCTGCCGTGAGGGTATTCAAAATCCCACGTCGAGGCACGCTCCGGCCCGAAGTTCCTTCCGCACCAGAAGCCGATGATCGGATCAGGCTGTCGCGCGACCACCTCCTCAAACCTCGTGACGCGATCCTTCGCGGCACCCCGAACCGGACGGTTGGCGAAGATGTTGACACTCCCTGCGAACCCAATCAGCTCCGAGGTTCACCCAATCCCAGAGACCGCCAAACGCCTCGGGATCGGGGGCGCGTGAGAGCTTGAAGGCGCGCGCATCGCGCTCTATCCTCTTGCCAATCTCTTGCGCACGGAGCCAACCAGCGCATTCGAGAAGCTCAAGACGTAGGGAGGAGCCCGATGAAATTTCGACCGTTGCAGGACCGCGTACTGGTCCTTCGCCTCGAGGAAGAGGAGAAGACGAAGGGCGGCATCATCATCCCCGATACCGCCAAGGAAAAACCCATGGAAGGCGAAGTCATTGCCGCCGGACCGGGTACCCGGGACGATGACGGCAAGCTGCGTCCGCTCGATGTCAAGGTCGGCGACCGAGTGCTTTTCGGAAGGTGGTCGGGAACCGAGATCAAAATCGATGGCGAAGATCTCGTCGTCATGAAGGAGAGCGACATCATGGGCGTGGTCGAAGAGACCGCATCGCGCAAGGTCGCGTGAAGGGAGGAGACCATGGCAGCAAAGGAAATCCGGTTTCACACCGACGCGCGCGAGCGGATGCTGCGCGGCATCGACATTCTGTCAAACGCAGTACGGGTGACGCTGGGCCCGAAAGGCCGCAACGTCGTCCTCGACAAATCCTTCGGGGCGCCGCGCATCAGCAAGGACGGCGTGACCGTCGCCAAGGAGATCGAGCTCGCCGACAAGTTCGAGAATATGGGTGCGCAGATGGTGCGGGAGGTGGCCTCGAAAACCAGTGACCAAGCCGGCGATGGGACAACGACTGCGATCGTTCTCGCACAAACGATCGTGCGCGAAGGTGCCAAGGCGGCGGCCGCCGGGATGAACCCGATGGACCTGAAGCGCGGCATCGATCGCGCCACCGACGCGGTGGTCAAGGAAATCGAAAAGCGCTCCAAGAAAGTGTCGACCAACGACGAAATTGCGCAAGTCGGCACGGTGTCAGCGAACAATGATCTCGAGATC
>JAFAHQ010000177.1 GCA_019237135.1 Alphaproteobacteria bacterium | reverse complement strand
GAAAGCCTTGCGGAGGCTATCGGCGTCGAGCATTTCGTTGGCGATTCGCTGGCGCCCAATCTGCTCCTGATATGCCGCGAGGCTAACCGGCGCTGGTCCCAGATATAGATTTTGGTCCAGCGCGTCCTTGGCCGCTCCCCGGCCCTGGTCGCTCAACGAATAACGGATCGAGGGAGCGATGCCGCCGCGAACGGAGCCCAGCGCCTGCAAAAGCCTCAGCTGCGTGGCGTCGTCCAACAGCTGCTGGATGACCAAGTTCGGCAGCTTCATGCGACCGGCGAGCTCGGTAACCGTCTCGCACGATTCGAGATGCATAAACTTCAGCAACAAATTGAGAAGACTGCGCTGTGGAATCCCGGTCTCGGAGATTGCCGTCGGAATGGGCGGCGTACTGTGGATCACCGACATGAGCTGCTCGGCTGTCAGCAGTCCCAGGGCGATCAGATTGTCCCCTAGCCGACCGCCTTCCGTCCGCTGGCGTTCCAGCGCCGCATCAAGATCGTCGCGCGTTATCAGGCCCCGACCGACAAGCAACCCACCCAAGCTCATGACGATACCCCGCAAACCCTTACGGACGCGGGATTATCGGTGCGGCTGCTTAACAAAAATGCAACTCGGGTTCACCGAAGGGTGCCGCGATATCCTGCCGACGCGAGGGACGGCTAGTCGGAGGGCATAATTTCGATCGCGTAGTCCTCGATGACCGGGTTGGCGAGCAGCTGCTTGCACATCGCCTCGGCCTGGTCACGGGTGCGGGCCGCATCGGTTTCGGCTAGTTCGAGCTCGATCAGCTTGCCTTGGCGCACTTCGCCGACCCCGCCAAAGCCGAGTGCTGCAAGGGCATTGCCAATCGCCTTGCCCTGCGGGTCGAGCACGTCCCGCCTCAGCATCACCTGCACACGCACTTTCATGTTTGCGAACCTCGATCTGCATCCATCACGTCACGCCAGGGCGAGGGGTGCGGCAGCCATTCGGCAAATCGAAATACCGGTCGACGATCCGCCCCGTCGCGGGCCGGCAGGGCGATCAGCGCACTCGACACCGTGCCGTAGCCGTCGATACGGAAGCGCATCGCCGCGTCGACCGGCTCGTTCGGCGACGCCCGGGTGCTGCCGAGCAAGGACTGCCAGCCAGACCAGTCATCGCGATCGGGATCCGGTGTCGGCCATGCCCGGAAGGCCGGCAACGCCAGCTCGAGACGCCGTGTCTCGAGATCGTCGAGATCGCCGGCGGCGATCATCGACAGCCCCCGCTTAAGCGGCCTGCGCTCGATCCGCGGGCCGCCGGCGTGGCGCAGCCAGAACCCATGCCTCTCGTCGGTGACGATCAGATTGAAGGTGCGATAAGCCTCGGGGTCGAGGTATGACAACGCCTCGGCAGCGACGGTCGCGTCGGCGTGGTCGAGCGCCTCCAGCACCAGCTCGCCACGCGAACGCCGGTCGGGCGTCGGGCCCAGCGAGCCGTGGCGATTGAGTACCGCGGCGGCGACGCCCCAGTCGTTGACCCCGAGCCAGGACCCGCCGGCGAGGAGGTCGAGCCCGGCTACCAGCTCCCGTCGGTCCGGCCAGTGCCGGCCTGGCGGCTTCGACCGGCGGTCGATCATCTCGTCGCGATTGGCGCCGATCAGCACCGGCCAGGGATGCCCCGGGCGGCGGAGGATCACCAGGGTGCACATCGCCGTCCGCCACCGCCCTCGCGCGCCTGTGGTAACTTAAAGTCCCGCCGCCCATCTATGATGAGCCATATGTCGGGACGAGACGACCATGACCATCTTCGACGCGCGCGAGAAGGAATTCGAGGCCCGGTTCAAGCACGATCAGGAGCTTCAGTTCAAGATCACCGCTCGGCGCAACCGGCTCCTGGGGCTATGGGCGGCCCAGCATCTGGGCCTCCTCGGAGATACCGCCGACGCATATGTCGAGAGGGTCGTCCAGGCACAGTTGCAGCCTGGCGGAAACAAAAACGTCGTCGACAAGCTGGCCGCCGATCTCGGCGCCAAAGACCCGACGTTCACAACGGCACGGATCCGCTTCGAGCTCGACCACTTCGCCGAGCAGGCAAAGCGGCAGCTGATGAAGGAGTAGACACCTAGACCGGTCGGTCGCCCTTGACCGTCACCCGGTGGCCGGAGCGCGTGTGCGGCCAGTAATCCCACATCGCGTGATGCTGCACGCATCGGTTGTCCCAGAACGCGATCGAGTTCTCTTGCCAGCGGAAGCGGCACTGGAACAGCGGGTTTGCCATGTGCTCGTACAGGTAATTCAGGATGCCGTCGCTCTCGTCGAGGGGAATGCCGAGGATGCGGCGGGTAAAGCCCTTGTTGACATAGAGCGCTTTGCGGCCGGTCACTGGGTGGGTGCGCACGACCGGGTGCTCGGCGCGGGGGTATTCGGGTTTGTCGGCGATGCCGTAATTCGCGTACTGGCCGCGATAGTGCTCACCGTCATGGACCGCTTTCAGCCCGTCGAGGTAAGCCTTCATCCGGTCCGACAGTGCCTCGTAGGCGGCATACATGCTGGCAAACAAGGTATCGCCGCCGCGCGGCGGGCATTTGCGAATGTAGAGGATGCTGCCCATCGGCGGCTCGGGGTCGCACGACACGTCGCTGTGCCAGCCCTCGCCGTTGGCGCGCGGTGAATCCTTATCGGCGTGGATGACCATCAGCTCCGGATGGCCTGGCTCGTGCGGTGCCGCGGGATGGATGTGGAGATCACCGAACAAACGGCCGAAGGACAAGTGATGGTCGTCGGTCAGGTGCTGGTCGCGGAAGAAGATTACCAGGTTTTCCGCCAACGCGCGATGGATCTCGTCGAGGGTGCGGTTGCCGAGCGGCTGCGCCAGGTCGACGCCGCCGATCTCGCCGCCGATGATCGGCGTCAGCTTGTCGACGGTGATCGTGTCGTAAGGTCCCGCGTCCTCGGCGACGTACTTGATGCGAGGACCATCGCGGCGGCGCAACAGGCTCATCTTGTTCCTCCTGTGACGGGGCTATTCGCCGAAGACCCGGCGAAAGATCGTGTCGACATGCTTGAGATGATAGGCGGTATCGAACAGCCCGTCGACCGTCTGCGGGTTGAGAAGGCGAGTGATCTCGGGATCCTGCTTCAACAGATCGGAGAAGCGGCCGGTGCCGCCCCACGCGGCCATCGCACTTCTCTGGACCGCGCGATAAGCGTCCTCCCGGCTCATCCCGGCCTGGGTCAAGGCGAGCAGCACGCGCTGCGAGTCGACGAGCCCGCCGAGTGAATCGAGGTTTTCCGCCATCCGCTCCGGATCGACGATCATCTGATCAATCACCCCGGCCAATCGATCGAGCGAAAAATCGAGCGTCGTCGTGGCATAGGGAGCGATGAACCGCTCGACCGAAGAGTGCGAGATATCGCGCTCGTGCCAAGTCACGACGTTTTCGAGGGCCGGAATCACCGCCGAGCGGATCACCCGCGCCAACCCGGTCAGGTTTTCGCTCAGCACCGGATTGCGCTTGTGCGGCATCGCCGAGGAGCCTTTTTGCCCGGGGGCGAAAAATTCCGACGCCTCGCGCAACTCGGTGCGCTGCAGATGCCGCAGCTCGGTGGCGAACCGCTCGATCGCCGCGGCGATCAGAGCGAGCGCCATGAAGAACGCTGCGTGCCGGTCGCGCGGGATGATTTGGGTCGACACCGGCTCGGGTTCGAGGCCGAGCTTCTTCGCGACGTACTCTTCGACGCGCGGGTCGATATTGGCGAAGGTGCCGACCGCACCGGAGATCTGGCAGATCGCGATCTCCCTACGCGCGGCGATGAGGCGGTCGCGGTTGCGCGCGAACTCGGCGTAATGTCCGGCGAGCTTCAAGCCGAACGTCGTCGGCTCGGCATGGACCCCGTGGCTGCGCGCGATTGTCGGCGTCAGCTTATGCTCAAAGGCGCGCTTCTTGAGCGCTGCCAGCACGGCATCGAGGTCGGCCAGCAACAGGTCGGCGGCCTGGGTCAGCTGCACCGCGAGACAGGTATCGAGTACGTCGCTCGACGTCATCCCCTGGTGGACAAATCGCGCTTCAGGACCGACATGCTCGGCGAGGTTGGTCAGAAACGCGATCGTCTCGTGGTGGACCTCGCGTTCGATGTCGCGGATGCGGGCGACGTCGAAGGCGCCGCGCTCGCGCACCGCCTTTGCCGTGCCCCGCGGGATGACGCCGAGCCCTTCCTGCGCCTCGCAAGCATAGGCCTCGATGTCGAGTTGGATGCGGAAATAGTTCTCCGCTTCCCAGACCTTGGCCATTTGCGAGCGGGTGTAGCGCGGGATCATGCCGTGGCGGCCTCCGGCAGATCGCTGGCCGGATTGTAGCCCAGCCGTTCGAGTGCTGGGAGCATGTGCGGCGGCACCGGAGCAGTGATTTCGAGCGACGGACGGTTGGGATAAAGCGGCAGTTTGACCGACCGGGCGTAGAGCTGAAGCGCTTCCCCGCTTTGCCGGTTCCCATAAACGTGGTCGTCTACGACCGGGCAGCCGAGGGTCGCGCAATGGACGCGAAGCTGATGCGTCCGGCCGGTGCGCGGGCGCAGCTCGAGCCAAGCGCGGTCGCAGTCGGCGGCGAGAAGCCGGTAATCGGTCACCGCCCGTTGTCCGTCTGGATCGACGATCATGCGCCATCCTGTGCCGCGGGTGAGTTTCCTGAGGCCGGTCTTGATCCGGCCCTCTTCCTCGGGTGGCCGGCCTTCGACCACGGCCCAATAGACCTTCTCGACGAGCCCAGCGGAAAATAACGCGCCGAGCCGGCGCAGCGCCTTCGGATGCCGGCCGAGCACGAGGCAGCCGCTGGTGTCGCGGTCGAGGCGATGAGCGAGCGCCGGCGGATTTGGCAGGCCGAAACGCAGCGCATCGAAGCCGCTTTCGAGATCCGGACCGCCACCAGGGCCGGGATGCACGGCAATCCCCGGGGGCTTGTCGATGACCAATATGAGCCCGTCGCGATAGAGGACGCGATCCGCTAGCGAACCTCCGACTGGCCCAGGCCGCGGCGCAAGCTGTGATTGCACCCGCATCAAGATTATTCGGCTGCGTTGCGGAGAGGACTGCGGAAACGCTCGCGCAGCGCGTCCCATTCGTCGGCGCCAAAACGGCGGAACATCTCCGGCACTGTCATCTCCTTGATCGGCGGAGGATGACGATGGGTCGCCTTCAGCTCGGACAACATCTTGTCGCAGATACCGACAACGCTCTTGATCAAGAGACCCGGCACGATGGCGAGCTTGTAGCCGAGCGCCTCGGCGTGCCGCAGGTCGATGTCGGGCGTCTTGCCGCCGCGCACGACGTTGAGCAGGCACGGTCCATTGACGAGACGTGGCACCGTGGCGACTTCATCCTCGGTCTGCGGCGCTTCGACGAAGGCCATATCGGCGCCGGAAGCCAGTGCCCCGTTGGCGCGGGCGATCGCTTCGTCGAGGCCGGCGACCGCGCGGGCGTCGGTGCGCGCGATAATCACGAAATTCGTATCGCGTCGGGCCGCGACCGCGGCCCGGATTTTTGCCAGGTAATCCTCGCGCAGGATGACCTGTTTGCCTTCGAGATGACCACATTTCTTCGGGAATTCCTGATCCTCTATGTGGATCCCGGCGACACCACGGCTCTCGAATTCGCGCACCGTGCGGAACACGTTGAGCTCGTTGCCATAACCGGTGTCGGCATCGGCAACGACCGGGATTTGGACAGCAGTGACAATACGCCCGGCATTGGCGACCATTTCCGACATCGTAACTAGGCCAAAATCGGGGTATCCCAAACTCGCCGCCGTACCTGCACCCGTCATATAGACGGCAGCGAACCCCGCTTGTTCGATCAGCTTGGCAGTGATGCAGTCGTAAGCGCCGGGCGCAACGATCATGCCATCGCGCTGCAGCAACGCGCGGAAGCGGCTACTCTGCGTCATCTCTTCCTCCCATAATGGCGCTCTAACATAAGGCTAGACCGCTGCCCACGGGGGCGCAAACGTACGTTTTCGACCTCAAGGCCAAGCAAGCCAGGGCCCTGATCATAACTTGCTGTTCCGCGTACGCTAGGATGGGGAGATGTTCGGCCGGACCAAGGAATGGCCGAGCAACCCGAACTGGAAGGCGCGCCCGGAGGATCTCGAATACTTCCGACAGAACCCGATCAGTTAACTTCCGCGGTCAGGTCTCCTGCGTGCCTTCACCCCTTGGTCGCCCAGGGGGTCTACTGCATCACCAGAGTCCCGGAGCCCTGAAAGGTCGCGACTGTTGGCCTCGCGGCGACTGCGTCCGCTGACACTGGTTCTACCATGACGGACACCACACCGGCGCGTTTCATGTCCAGTTCGTCGGCGGCGTGCGGCGAGAGATCGATAATAAATCGCCGGGTCCATGGGCCACGGTCGTTGATCCTGACGATCACCGAACGGCCGGTTCCGAGATTTGTCACCTTGGCATAAGAAGACAGCGGCAACGTACGGTGCGCAGCGGTCGCGGTGACCGTGTCCAGACGCTCTCCGGTCGAGGTATAGGCGCCGACGAAATTATACCAGGCCGCTTTGCCGATCTCTCTGCCTCCGAGCCTCCCCGCGGGAGCCAAATAGGAGTCGGGCCGACCACCGCTGTCATTGGCGATCATATGCGAGACCGCGTGGCGATACCGCGGCGGCGAGGGGTGATGAACAGCGTATCGCGCGCTCGATCGGCTGGGCGCGCTCCTGCTCGGAGCCAATTGCCGATTTCCGGCTCGATGTTCCGCCTTTTGGGCTTTGGCGCCATGCGGCTGACCGGGATGATGGCTTGTGGACTTTTCCGGCATTTTGGCCATCACGCCGGTGGAGATCACCAGAAACGCGAGGGAAATGCCGATCGTTCGGCGCATATGCATCCGGCATAGTCTCCTTTTGCTGAGCGTCCCTTTTGCGGGGACGCACGATCACGCGGCCGTACCAATGGTATTGGATAGGCTGGGGGGAAGCAGATCGGTGTCGTCCCGGATTGTTGCCGACGCATCCGGGTAGGACAGGGAGGAACAGAGCAAGCTAAACAGGGTAAAACGCCAATGTCAACACCAGCTGCTCCTTGCCCTCAAACAGCCGTTTCCCGGACTGTCATCGACTCAGCTAGGCGGAGAGAGGTGACCCCAAGGCGCGTTGCTCGCTCACTGGCTGAGTATTATTATCAGGCGCCGGTTTTATTGCGAGACATCTTCGGTTTTAAACGTTCAAAAAACGAAACCGTCGGAGGTTAAAATCGCTGTTTCGACGCTTTGTTAACGAATTGTGGCCCACGGCCATATTCTTGACCCGATTATTTAAAGTCAAAGCCGCCCGAGTAGGGCGGCACACCGCCTCGTTCGCCACCACGAGAGCCTGCAAGGTGCGAGACAACATGGTGAAGACGAGACCGTGCGGAGTGACGGCTACAGGAGCATGATCCTAGGTTCGGCAGCGTGATATATCAGTCGGCAACCTAGGAGGCCGGCATGGCTCTTGTCGTTGCGATCCAGATGGATCCTATCGACGCGATCAACATCGACGCGGATTCGACCTTTGCGCTCGCCCTCGAGGCGCAGGCGCGCGGACACGCCCTGTTTCATTATCTGCCCGACGCGCTGACCCTTCGAGACGGGCGGCTCCACACCCGTGGCCGGCCGCTCGAGGTCGCGCGGCGTCATGGCAACCACCATCGCTTTGGCGCCTATGAGGAGCTCGATCTCGCCGGGGTCGACGTGATCCTGATGCGTCAGGACCCGCCCTTCGACATGGCCTACATCACGGCGACGCACCTGCTCGAACTGTTGCCGCATGACGGACCCCTCGTGGTCAACGATCCGGCCGCCGTGCGCAACGCGCCCGAGAAGCTCTTTGTGCTGCGTTTCAGAGAGCTGATGCCGCCGACACTGCTCACCCGCGACCGCGACGAGATCCGCACCTTCTGGAAGGAGCACGGCGATATCATCTTGAAGCCGCTCTTCGGCAATGGCGGGGCTGGCGTGTTCCGGTTGCGGCCCGGCGACGAGAACTTGACCGCGCTGTTGGAGATGTACGAGCAGATCCAACGCGAGCCGGTGATGGTGCAGCGCTATGTGCCCGAGGTCCGCCAGGGCGACAAGCGCATCATTCTTGTCGAAGGCGAGGCGGTGGGTGCCGTCATGCGGGTGCCCCCGGAGGGTGAGGCGCGCGCCAACCTGCATGTCGGAGCCCGCCCGGTGAAGACCGAGCTGCGCGGCCGCGACTGCGAGATTTGTGCCGCAATCGGACCAACCCTGCGTGCCCAAGGGCTCGTCTTTGTCGGCATCGACGTGATCGGCGACTGGCTGACCGAGATCAACGTCACCTCGCCGACCGGTATCCAGGAGATTGCACGGCTCGACGGCGTAGAGATCGCGCCGAAGATCTGGGACGCGATCGAGGCCCGGCTGAACGACCGTGTCGACCGCCACCCGGCGTGACATCATTCTGCAAAGGAGCTACATGATGACCGATGCGCGCAATGTTCTCGGCGAACCGCTTGCCGAGTGCTGCACCAAGCCGATGACCGGATTTTATCGCGACGGCAGCTGCAACACCGGACCCGAGGATTTCGGGAAGCACACGGTATGCACCAAGGTCGATGCCGCTTTTCTGACGTTTTCCGAAGCGGCCGGCAACGATTTGTCGACGCCGGTTCCCGCATTCGGCTTTCCCGGTCTCGAGCCGGGCGATTGCTGGTGCCTGTGCGCCGAGCGCTGGAAGGAAGCGTTCGAGGTCGGCAAGGCGCCAAAGGTCAGGCTGACGGCAACGCATGAAGCGACCCTCGAGGTCGTCCCGCTCGAGCTGCTCAAGCGGTATGCGATCGATCTGACCTAGGTGCGGGAAACGATGCCGGAAATCGGACTGTTCGAGGCGATGTATTCGGCGCGATCCCTGCGCCGTCTCAAGCCCGATCCGGTGCCCGAGGAGCTGATCACGAAAATCCTTAATGCAGCGATTCGGGCGCCCTCCGGCGGCAACGCACAGAACTGGGCGTTTGTCGTCGTACGCGATCCCGAGCAGCGGCAGAAGCTCGGTGCGATTTATCGCAAGGCCTCCGACATCGCCGAAGCGATGTATGCCGCGCGCGGGCGCCCTCCCCACCTGACGGAGCGGCAGTTTGCCCGCCTAATGACCACCGGCGCCCACCTCTGGCAGCATATGAGCGAAGCGCCCGTGCTCCTTCTTCCATGTGGGCGCCCCCCTGCCCTGCCGCCTCGCGAGGCCCTGCCGCCGGACATCGCCGCCCGCTGGGAAAACGAGGTGACCTATGCCGAGCGCATCCGCGGCGCCAGCATCTACCCGGCGGTGCAGAACATCATTCTAGCCTGCCGGGCTCTCGGCCTCGGCACGGTCATCACCACCAACCACATCCGCTGCGAAGACGAGGTCAAGGCGCTGCTCGGCATTCCCGAGGATATCGCGACCTTTGCGCTTATGCCGATCGGCTGGCCACTGGACCGATTCGGGCCTTTGACCCGCCGTCCGCTCACGGAGGTCACTCACGCGGACCGCTGGGGAGCCGCCTGGCCCGGCTGATTTGCGCGGTTCCCGCCCGCCAATTTAAATCGAAAGTTAGGCCCTGGCCGTTTTTGCTTTGCCCGCAGCGTGTCCGTCCGGTAGAACATAACATGAACACGAGTGCGGTTGTCGAAATGGATCTAGGCGTCATTCTAGGCCTCGCGGCGTTGCTCACTGCGTCCGCCGGGCTTGCCGGGGCGACACTCGGGCGTTACCTGTGGCCAGCGACGCGAAGAAGAGATGCGGCTGCTCTGATGGCCCGGGAAATAGAGCTAGCGCGTCTCACCGAGGAATGCCGCGCGTTGCGCAACCGCGCGGATCAGCTCGAAGCCGACCACCGGGCGGCCTTGTTGGAGGCCAAGTCGGCGGCGGCCGAAGTGGCGCGACTGACGGAACGCGAGAGCGCTCTGTTGGAGCGGATTGCCAGCCAAGCGGCGCAACTCGCCGATATGCAAAAGCAGCTCACGACCGAGTTCGAGAATATTGCGAACCGGATTCTCAAGGCCAATGCATCAGACCTCTCGGAGACCTCGCACAAGGCGTTAGAGGCCGTTCTCGATCCGTTACGTGAGCGGATTCGCGATTTCCAGAACAAGATCGAAACCACTTACGCCACCGAGGCGCGCGAGGTCCTTTCTCTCAAAGAGCAAATCAAGCTGATCGTCGAAACGAGCCAAGCGATCGGGTCACAAGCGGACGGCCTCGCCAAGGCGTTGCGAGGCGATTCACAATTGCTCGGCCGGTGGGGCGAGCTCGCCCTCGAACGCATCCTCGAGGCGGCGGGCCTAACGGAGGGTCGAGAGTACATTTCGCAAGGGCGCGGGCTGGGATTGAAGGGTGATGCCGGCGGGGCCCAGAAGCCGGACATCATCATTGTGCTGCCCGAGCAGCGAACGATGATCATCGATTCGAAAGTTCCGCTGTCCGGTTACGAGCGTTTGATCGCCGCCCAGCACGAGGCGGACCGACTGGCCGCGGGAGACCAGTTTGTTCGAGACGTCAAGGCGCATATCGACGACCTCGCCGGCAAGCGGTACCAGGACAACGGGAAGCTGATGGCACACGATTGCGCGCTGATGTTCGTGCCGATCGAGGGGGCGCTCGCCGCCGCTCTCGCGCGCGAGGGCGAGCTCTTTACCTATGCATGGGATCGCCGGGTGGTGCTGGTCGGTCCTTCAACCCTATTGATGACGATGCGTACGGTGGCTTCGATCTGGCGTTACGAGCTGCAAGGGCAGAATGCGCAGATGATAGCCAGGTTGGCCGGCGAGTTGTGCGACAAGGTGAGCCTCAGTCTCGGGGATTTGAATAGTGTCGCCGAGAAGATCATCGCGGCGTTGAATACGCACAACGAGGCGGTGAAGCGGCTCTCTACCGGGCGCGGCAATGTCCTGTCGATTGGAGCCCGCATGCGCGAGTTGGGCGTTAAGGCCAGACGCCCGATGCCGGCGGTGTTGGTCGATGGCGGGTTAATCGCGGCGACCAACGAGGAACCCGCTGAAGACGCGCTTCTCAACGACGGAGCCAATATGAACGGTCCTTGCACCGCGGCCGAGTGACATCAATCGAGAACGGTGCTGTCCCCTTCGCCTCCCCCAACGGAGCGTCGTCCCCCCGAGAAGGGTATAAACCAGGAAGCGCAAAGCCTCCCGGTTTTCCAGCCTGGCTACGCAGCGTGGAGGAGTTCCAGATACTCCTCGTAAACCGACATGTTCTTGCCGAAGGAGATCGCCGCGGCTTGTGCGCCGCACACGAGATGCATCCAGCGCCACGGCTCGCGCGTTGCGTGGTATTCCTCGACGATCGCCTGGTGATGCTTAAAGGCGTGCATCTCGGTGAAATTGTCGTGGCACACGATCTCGGCGAGACGCGCGATGAAGGCCTGTGGGTCGTAGCCGCATTTTACATATTGCGCGGCGAGGTTAACCGTCTCCTTGACTTCCGGCGCCGCTCGCATCACGCCGAGATTGGTCACTTGGGACCAATCGGTCGGCGGCTGGTGGTAGATGCTGTAGGCGATTGCGTCCAGCAGTTCCTCCTGCGTACGCGTCGGCAACGCGTTGATCGCGGCCATATCGGGCTGCAGCGCCGGCTCCATGCGCGTCGCGGTCGAGCGGATCTCTGGGCCGGTATGCCAGGTCAACAACAGTAGCACCTTGTTGCGAATGCTCAGTCCGTCGCGCCGCAACAGCCAGCGCCGCAGATTGACGCTGGTGTGCAGGTGGACATCCATCGGATTTCCGCCAAGGGAGCGTAAGAAGAGGCCGGCGGCCCCGATCGACAGCGCCTCGCCCCCACCTTCCAGCGACAATCCGTCGGCGAGCGTTTTGGCCATCAGCTTCGGGATGTCTGCGAACACGTCGACCCGCCTGATGGCTTCGCCGAGTTCGCCGATCTTCGCCGTCTCATCCTCGCCGGTCCGCTGGCGAAGGATTCGGTTCAGCAACTGATGCTCCTCGATCAACGCTTCGATCGCCGGCAGCGGCGTGGCGATCGGGTTGTTTGGGGCGACCGGATTGCGGGTCACAAAGCGCACCACCGGCCGCATCAAGACCGGCAGATATGCCTTGTCGAGAATTCCGGTCTCGAAGGCGCGCCACATGGCACCGGGATACATGAAGTAATGGTCGTCGTGAAAATTCTTCGGAATCGCCACGCTCATCAACAGGTCGAAGACTTCGATCGTCGGCGCGTTTTTCCACAGCCATTGGAACAGATGGTCTGACTTGTTCCACTCACCGCGCTGCACCGCCATCAGAAAGGCCGCCTTCGCCGCTTCGAACCCGCCGACATCCTCCTCGGCAAACTCCAGCAACTGGTATGGTCCCATCGCCGGATGGTTGATGTGCTTGTTCGTCAGCGCCACGTGCTGCAGCACCGGGACAAAACGCTCTTCGCCCTCCAACCGTTCGACCGTCTTCGAGACCGCGTAAAGGCCTGCCAGCGGATGCAGCGGGCCGCCGTGATGACCGGGCGGCATTTCGGTGGACCGGGTCACCGCGAGGGCCGAGGCGGTCAGCATGGTCTCGGTGGGCACCCCGGCGCGCAGCTTGTCCAGTGCGCGATCCAGAATCTCCGAGGGGGGCGTATCCTCG
>JAFAHQ010000151.1 GCA_019237135.1 Alphaproteobacteria bacterium | reverse complement strand
AGCGCGGGTTTGCCGTCACTGCCGCCAGAAAGGCGATGTTGTGCTGCACGCCGCCTACATAAAAACCGTCGAGAGCGCCGCGCAACCGCTCGATCGCCGGGTTGCGGTGAGGGCCGGAGGCGACGAGCTTGGCGAGCATCGGATCGGAATGGACGCTGATCTCCGCACCTTCAAAGACCCCGGTGTCGAGCCTTAAGCCCTCCCCGACGGGTGGCAGATAGCGGATCAGGCGGCCGGTCGAGGGCAGAAAATTGCGCCTCGGGTCCTCGGCGTAGATCCGCGCTTCGATCGCCCACCCCTCGAGCCGGACATCTTTTTGTGTGAACGGGAGCGGCTCGCCGGCCGCGACGCGGATCATCAGCTCGACGAGATCGAGCCCGGTCACCTGCTCGGTCACCGGGTGCTCGACCTGCAGCCGGGTGTTCATCTCGAGAAAATAGAAATTGCGGTCGCGGTCGACGATGAACTCGACCGTGCCGGCCGAGCGGTAGTCGACGGCGCGCGCCAGCGCCACCGCCTGCTCGCCCATCGCTTTTCTTGTGCTGGCGTCAAGCAACGGGCTCGGCGCCTCCTCGATGACCTTCTGGTGACGGCGTTGGATCGAGCATTCGCGCTCGCCGAGATAGACGAGGTTGCCGAATGTGTCGCCGAATACCTGTATTTCGATGTGCCTTGGTTCTTCGATGTATTTCTCGATAAAGATCCGGTCGTCGGCAAAGCTCGATTTGGCCTCGCTCGCCGCCGAACGAAACCCGTCGCGCGTCTCCTCGTCGCTCGCGGCGATCCGCATTCCCTTGCCACCGCCTCCAGCGGAGGCCTTGATCATGACCGGGTAGCCGATGTCGCGGGCGACCCTGACCGCACTCTCGGCGTCCGGGATGACGGCGAGGTGACCCGGCACGCTCGATACCCCAGCGTCGCGCGCCAGCTTCTTCGATTGGATTTTGTCGCCCATCGCCGCGATCGCCTCGGGCCCCGGCCCGATGAAGATTACTCCCGCCTTGGCGAGCGCGGTCGCGCAGGTGGGGTTTTCGGACAAGAAGCCGTAGCCCGGATGAACTGCCTCGGCGCCGGTCGCGCGGCAGGCCTCGACGATCCGCTCGATCTTGAGATAGCTCTCGGCTGAAGGAGCAGGACCGATCAGGACGGCTTCATCCGCTAGCCGGACATGCAATGCCTCGGCGTCGGCCTCGGAATAGACCGCGACGGTGGCGATCCCCATCCGTTTGGCGGTGCCGATGATGCGGCAAGCGATCTCGCCGCGGTTGGCGATCAGGATTTTTTTAAACACCGCCCGCAGGATCCTGCCCGGGCGAAACTAGTCTGTCATTCCCGCGAAAGCGGGAATCTAGGGGCGGCCAAAGCCGCGTCGACCGCCCTAGACCCCCGCTTCCGCGGGGGTGACGAGAGGAACGCATCCGGCTCATATTCTCACAGCGGGATGTTGTCGTGCTTTTTCCAAGGGTTGGCGAGTTGCTTGCCGCGCAGCATTGCGAGCGCGCGGCAGAGGCGGCGCCTTGTGTCGCGCGGCAGGATCACGTCATCGATAAAACCGCGGCTCGCCGCGACAAATGGATTGGCGAATTTGTCGCGGTATTCCTCGGTACGCGCCTCGATCGCGGCGGTGTCGCCGAGATCGGCGCGGAAAATGATCTCGACGGCACCCTTGGGGCCCATCACCGCGATTTCGGCCGAGGGCCACGCGAAATTCACGTCGCCGCGCAAGTGCTTCGAGCTCATCACGTCATAAGCGCCGCCATAGGCCTTGCGGGTGATCAACGTCACCTTCGGCACGGTCGCCTCGGCAAAGGCGAAGAGCAGCTTGGCGCCGTGTTTGATGATGGCGCCGTGTTCCTGCGCGGTTCCCGGTAGAAACCCAGGCACATCGACAAAGGTCACGATCGGGATGTTGAAGCAGTCGCAAAACCGGACAAAGCGCGCCGCCTTGCGCGAGCTGTCGATGTCGAGGCAGCCTGCCAGCACCATCGGCTGGTTGGCAACGATGCCGATCGTCGATCCCTCCATCCGGGCGAACCCGACTACGATGTTGCGCGCGAAGTCGGGTTGGATTTCGAAGAAGTCGCCGTCGTCGACGACCTTCTCGATCAGCTCCTTCATGTCGTAGGGCCGGTTTGGATTGCTGGGCACGAGCGTGTCGAGCGAAGGTTCGACCCTGTCCCGCGGATCGGTGGTCGGCCGCTGCGGAGGCCGCGCCCGGTTCGAAGCCGGCAGGAAATCGATGAACCGGCGCAACTCGATCAATGCTTCGACGTCGTTGGCAAAGGCGAGATCAGCGATGCCCGAACGCGTCGTATGGGTCAGCGCGCCGCCCAACTCCTCCTGGGTCACCGCCTCGTGGGTGACGGTTTTGACGACTTCCGGCCCGGTCACGAACATGTAGGAGGTGTCCTTGACCATAAAGATGAAGTCGGTCATCGCCGGTGAATAGACCGCCCCTCCGGCGCACGGCCCCATGATCAACGAGACCTGGGGCACGACACCCGAAGCCAGCACGTTGCGTTCGAAGACTTCGGCATAGCCGGCGAGCGAGGCGACTCCGTCCTGGATGCGTGCTCCGCCCGAATCGTTGAGCCCGATCACCGGGGCGCCGACATTGATCGCCTGATCCATGATCTTGCACATTTTCTCGGCATGCGCCTCACTGAGCGAGCCGCCAAAGACGGTGAAATCCTGGCTGAAGACAAAGACCAGCCGTCCGTTCACGGTGCCGTAGCCGGTGACGACGCCGTCGCCCGGGATCTTGTGTTCGTCGATGCCGAAATCATGGCTGCGGTGCTCGACGAACATGTCCCATTCCTCGAAGGAATCGGGGTCGAGCAACAGCTCGAGCCGCTCGCGCGCGGTGAGCTTGCCGCGGCGGTGCTGGACCTCGATGCGGCGGGCCCCGCCGCCCGCCCGCGCCGCCGCCCGCTTTGCTTCGAGCCGACCCAGGATATCGTTCATGGCACCTCGCGACTGATCATTGGCGAGATATATTGCCCGATCTTTTTTAGAGCGAGGTGGATGATGGCGGAGAGCGAGCTTTATCGAAAAGGGGCGGCACTGCGGCGACAGCTCTTGGGGGATACGGCAGTCGAACGCTCGACTCGCGAGATCTACAGCGACCCGGTCATGAAGAAGTTCATCGACCTCGCGACCGAAACGGTGTTCGGCGCTTTGTGGACCCGGCCCGGCCTCGACCTGAAGACCCGCGCGCTCGTCTGCGTTGTCTCCGACGCCGCTACCGGGCGCGAGCCCGAGCTGGGCTTGCACTTGCGTATGGCGCTGCGCCAGGGGTGGACCGAGGAGGAACTGACCGAGGTGCTGCTCCATCTCTCGGGCTATGTCGGCGTACCGATCATTCGCGAGGCGATGATGCTGGCGAGCAAGGTGTTTGCCGAATTCAGGGCGGAAACGGCGGCAGCGAAACCGATGACGGCCTAAAAGGCCGCCGCGCTCAGATGACCCGGGCCGCGGTCTCCTTCGTTCTGACAGTCTACAACAAGCGCCGGTATCTGGCCGACGTACTCGCCTCGGTCGCGGCCCAGGCAGGCGAATTCGAGCGCGAAGTCATTGTCGTCGATGACGGCTCGACGGATGGATCGCGCGAGCTGCTCGAAAGCCTGGGCCGGCAGCTGTCGGGATTTCGTCTGATCACGCAGCCCAACCAAGGCCCGAGCGTGGCGACCAACCGGGGGCTCGCGGCCGCCTCGATGCCGCTGGTCAAGCTGCTCGATGGCGATGACGTGCTCGCGCCGGACGCCACCCGGCATCTGATCGACTGCAGGGAATTCCTCGGGGTGGACGTGGTGATCGGCGCCGGGCAGCCGTATCGCCCGGGAGAGATGCCACATTGGCCACGGTCCGCACCTTCGGTGCCGCGGCTCTTGCCCGATCCGCTCGGCGCACTGCTGCGTGCGATCTGGTTCACGCCGAGCAACCTCTTGATCCGCCGCGAGGCATTGCAGCGCAGCGGCGGCTGCGACGAGCGGGTCTTTGTCCAGGATTACACCATGGCCTTGCGTCTCGCCCGGAGCTGCCGCTTTGGGATCACTGACACACCGATCGTCGCCGCACCCGAATGGACGGAAATCGCTGCCGATCGCGTGTCGGCGAACAAAGCGCAAATTCTCCACGACCTGAACCTGGCACTCCTTCTGTTCATCGAGGACAACCCGGACCTGCCGGCACATTACCGGCGTACTGCCTGGCGACGGATCGCCGGACGCAGCTGGAAATGGGCGCGGCGCGAAGTCGGCCGCCCGCTTTGGTCGCGTGAACTGGCTCTCTGCCTGGGCGCCCAATTTCCCAGGGGGGCGCACGAAAGGTGCCGTCAACTCCAACATATCTTCACTGCGGACGGCCAAATACGACGATCGGTGACTCGCGAATTCACACCTGCAATAGCGATATGAACCGTGCTGCCGCCAAGCGTCATCTGTCCTTTTTATTGCCGCGAATGGTGATCAGGCAGAGATGATCGGCGCGCACCTTAGGGGCAGCTCTGTCGGCCACTTCGCGCTCAAGGCGATGTACCCCAGCCTCGTAGGCGCGATCGGAAATTGCCATCAGTTGGGAGTTCGTATCGCGTCGGCGCACCGTGTCGAGCCAGACGCGCAAATCCTGCTCGAACCGCAGATGCTCGAGCTCGACAGTCACTGTCGCAAAGCCGATCGCCTCCATCGTCGCCACAATGGTCTCAGGAGGCCAAAAATCAGCGAGATCGATCGCGAGCGCCTCCTGGAAATAATCGTAATAGAGCCAATCCGGATTCTCCTGCGGACAGAGATTACGCATCACAAATCGCCCATCACATCGCAGAGTCTGAAACACGGCGCGGAGCATACCCGCTTTGTCAGGCACATGATGGAAGCCAAACTGGCAGGTGATAAAATCAAAGCTCTCGGGCTGAAAGGGCAGCATCGCGCCGTCGGCTTGGATCCAGGCAATATCCCGCACTTTGAGGCGTGCCTGACGCAGCATTCCGAATGATCGGTCCAGCCCAACCAGCCGGGCATTGGGCACAATAGAGCAATTTGCCACAAGCTGGCTGCCGGTCCCGCAGGCAATATCCAGAATTGACGGCCGCTCTGCGAAGGCGCGTTGCGCCATGAACGTCACGAGTTCTGGATCGGCCACCTTTCCCCGATAAGGCTGCGAATCATAAAGATGCGCAATAGCGTCATAATCGACACTCGAGTGGGCTCTCATGGCGATGACCCGTTTACTGGGGCTGCGCAATCAGGCCACGCAATAGGCGCTTAGGCGCCGCTGATAGCCCGGTCGAGCTCTGCAGCCAGCGCTGACGACACCCGCGTCAGAGGTAGGCGGCACTCGGGTGACCGGATGAGCCCCTGCCGCCACAAGCAATATTTGATCGGCATCGGGTTGGCCTCGCGGAACAGCAACGGCACCAGCGGTTCGAGCTGTGACCAGATCGCCCGCGCGCCCCGATGGTCGTTGGCCCGCATTCGGTCGTGGATCGCCACGAAATCGGCCGTTCGAAGGTGCGCTGAGGCGAGGATGCCGCCATCGCCACAATGCGCCAGCATCGTGTAATAGAAATTATCTTCGCCGGTCATCACCGAGAACCCCGGCGGACGCCTGCGCAGCAAGTCGAGCGATTGCGGCAGGCTGCCGCAGGAATCCTTGACCCCGACGATGTTGGGCAGAGCGGCCAGCTCGAGCAGCGTGTCGTTGGTCAGGTTCACCGCCGTGCGGTACGGGATGTTGTAGATCACGATCGGCCGGTCGGTCGCCTCGGCGATCCGCGTGAAATGCTCGCGCAGCCCGTCCTGGCCCGGCCGGTTGTAATAGAGACAGACCGAGACGCTGCCGGCGAAGGCGTAGCGTTCCAGCCGCCTGATTTGCTTCACGATCTTGGCCGTGGCATTGCTGCCGATCCCGACAAAGATCGGCACTCGCCCGGCGACCGCCGCGATCGTGCGTTCGACGATCGCTTCGCCTTCGTCGTCGTCGAGGGTCGGGCTTTCGCCGGTGGTGCCGAGCGGAAAGATGCCGCTGATCCCGAGCCGGATGTAATGATCGATCAGCCGCTCATAGCTGGCGAGATCGACCTCTCCGTCGCGGAACGGGGTGACGATCGGCAACCAAACGCCGGATAGGGTGGTCATCTCGTATCTCTCCTCATGGCAGCAACATTTCGGCGATCTGGACGGCATTGAGCGCAGCACCTTTGCGCAGCTGGTCGCCGGCGACAAACAGGGCCAGACTGTGCCCGGATGGGTCGCTGAGGTCGCGGCGGATACGGCCGACCAGGATGCTGTCCTGGCCCGTCGCCTCCAGCGGCATCGGGAAGTGGTTCCGCTCGCGATCGTCAACCAGCCGACACCCGGGCGCATCGGCGCTCATCGCGCGCGCCTCCTCGGGATCGATTGGGCTTTCGCATTCGACGGTCACCGCTACCGCATGCGCGCGCAACACCGGCACGCGAATGCACGTCACCCCGACCCGGATCTGGGGGTCGTCGAAGATCTTGCGTGTTTCGTTGATGACCTTGGTCTCCTCGGC
>JAFAHQ010000010.1 GCA_019237135.1 Alphaproteobacteria bacterium | reverse complement strand
GGGCTGCCGGGGATCGCGTCGATGTCGCGCTCGCGCGGCTGGCCGTGCACGGTCGAGGCCAGCAGCCCCGCCGTATAGGGATGCGCCGGTGCCTGCAACACACGTGCGACGGGTCCGCTTTCGACAATCCGGCCGGCATACATGACGGCAACCGTGTCGGCGATCTCGGCCGCAACCCCGAGATCATGGGTGACAAAGATCATGCCCATGCCGAGCTCGCGTTGCAGTCGGCGGAGCAGCACCAGCACCTGGGTTTGCACCGTGGCGTCGAGCGCCGTGGTCGGCTCATCCGCCAGCAAGAGGCGCGGATTGCAGGACAATGCCATCGCGATCATCGCGCGCTGACGCAGCCCGCCGGACAATTCATGCGGATAGGCGTCGAGCCGCCGCTCCGGCGATGGGATCCGCACCAGTTCGAGCAACTCCAATGCCCGCGCGCGGGCAGCGCGCCGGTCGCAGCCGGTGTGCCTCCGCAAAGTCTCGCCGATCTGCCGGCCGACCGTATAGACGGGATCGAGCGCTGTCATCGGCTCCTGAAAAACCATCGCCACCAACCGGCCGCGCAGGTCGCGCAAGGCCCGCGCCGGCATGGCCAGCACATCGTGACCGCCGACTCGCACATTCCCGGTGATCTGCGTGCGCCGCGGCAACAAGCGCATCAGCGCCCGCAGGGTCACGGTCTTGCCGGAGCCCGATTCGCCGAGGATGCACAGCACCTCGCCCGGCTGCACCCGAAAACTCACCCCGTTGACTGCGTGCACGGTGGCCTCGCGGGTCACAAACCGTACATTGAGATCGGACACCTCGGCCAGCGCGGCGCTGCCGTTCGCCGCCGGCTCAGACATTCGCCAGCCGGCTGTGACCCGAGGCCAAATCGTGCATGTGGCAGGCCACGACATGCGATTGCGGTCCCTCCCAGATGCCGAGCGCCGGATCGGTTTTCTCGCACGGCTTCTCGGCGAACCGGCAGCGTGTGTGAAAATGGCAGCCGGATGGCGGGTCGATCGGGTTCGGCGGATCGCCGCTGATCGGCGCCTCCTCGATCCGCCGCGCCGGGTCCATCGACGGCCGCGAGGCCAGCAGCGCGCGCGTATAGGGATGAAGCGGGCGCTCGAAGACCGCGTCGATCGGGCCGATCTCGACCGCACGCCCGAGGTACATCACCAGGACCCGGTCGCTGAGGTAGCGCACGACGTTCAGATCATGGCTGATGAAGAGATAGGTCAGATTGAACTGCCGTTTCAGCGTGCGCAGCAGGTTCAGCACCTGCGCTTCGATCGATTTGTCGAGCGCCGAGACCGGCTCGTCGAGGATGACCATGCGCGGACCGGTCACAAGTGCGCGAGCGATGTTTACCCGCTGCTTTTGGCCGCCCGAGAGCTCGTGCGGATAACGCGGGCCGAACAAGTCCGGATCGAGGCCTACTTTGCCGAGCATCTCGGATGCGATATCCCGCGCCTGCTGTTTTTTCTTGCCCTGGACAAACGGACCAAAGGCCACCGAATCGCGGACCGGCATGCGCGGATTGAGCGAGGAGTACGAGTCCTGGAAAACGATCTGTACTTGGCGGCGCAGCGCATCCACCGGGAGCTCGCGCGTGTCGACGAGATCGCCGTCGAACACCAGCTCGCCGGCATCCGGCACTACCAGATGCAATAACAGACGGGCGAGCGTCGACTTGCCGCAGCCGGATTCACCGACAATTCCCAACGTCTCGCCCTTGCGCACCGTGAACGACACGCCGTCGACGGCTTTGACCGATTTCCCGCCACTGCCCTTCACTGGGAAATGTTTGCGCAGATCGCGTGCGATCAGCAGCGGTTGGTGCGGCCCGCCGCGGTCGCGGGGATCTAGAGCCGGCCCGTCGCGCAACAGCGGGCCCACGACCTACATCCGGACGTCCATCGCCGCGCGCATCCCATCGCTAACCAGATTGCAGCAGATCGAGGTGATGAAGATGGCCAGACCCGGCAATGCGCAGACAAAAGGAACGACATAAATCGACTGGCGCAACGTGCTCAGCATCAGACCCCAATCGGGCACCGGCGGTCTTACGCCGAGGCCGAGGAAGGACAGTCCCGCGGCCAACAAAATGCTTACGCTGACCAGCGACGAGGCGTAGATGAACACCGGTCCCAGCACATTGCCGAGCACGTGGTAACGGATGATTGTCATCGTGCGCGCTCCGCTGGCGCGGGCCGCCTCGATAAAATCCAATGCCCGCACTTGGGTTGTCGCAGTTTCTGCCACGCGGCAAATCGGCGGGATGAACACCAAGGTCAGCGCCAGCATGCCGTTGGCCATGCCGCCGCCCATCGCCCCGGCGATCGCGACAGCGAGCAACACCGACGGAAACGCGTAGAACACATCCATCGTGCGCATGATCGCGGTGTTGGTCCGCCCGCCGACAAACCCGCCGACCACGCCCAGCATGCCGCCGACCAGCGAGGCGATCAGCACCGGCACGATACCCATCAGCAATGACACCCGCCCGCCAAAGAGAAGTCGGGACAGCATGTCGCGGCCGAGCTCGTCGGTGCCGAGCGGATGGTCGCGCCAGCCGAATGGCTTCAGCCGGCCGGCGATGCTTTCCTTGTAAGGGTCGAACGGCGCCAGTAGCGGCGCGAACACCGCCGCAAGGACTATCAGCAGCACGATTGCGGCAAAGACCAAAGTCACCGGATCGTACCGCAGCCGGTAAAAGACAGACTGCCAATAGCCGCGCACCCGAGTCGCGGGCAGCGCCTGCTCCTCGTAGATAACCTCGTCACCCCCGCGGATCCCCGGGACAGCCCGCAAGGGCTGGCCGCCCGGGGAGGGGTCCAGCGCAGCCCTCGGGGCCCCACCGCTTTGCCCCCGGGCTTCGCTGGCGACCGTCCCTCGCCCGGGTAACCCGGGGGCCGCTTTCGCGGGAATGACGGAAAAGTAGTCTGTCACGCCCGTCTGATCCTGGGGTCGATCAAGGACTGCAGCAGATCGACAATCAAATTGGTCGCAACGAAAACCAGCGACAGGGTCAGGATCGTCCCCTGTAATACCGGTACGTCGCGATTGATGATCGCCTTGCTCAGCAGAAAGCCGCTGCCGGGCCAGGTGAACACGGTCTCGACCAGGATCGAGCCGCCGAGCAGATAGCCGAACTGCAATCCCATGACCGCCATGACCTGCGGCATGGCATTTTTCAATACGTGCCGGGTCACCGCCCACTCGGAGAGGCCCTTGGCGCGTAAGGTCTGGACAAAATCCTGGTTGCGCACCTCGGCCACCGCGGCGCGGGTGGTGCGGGCGAGGATGCCGACCGGGATCATCGACAGGGTGATGACCGGGAGGACCAGAAACCGGGCGTTGCTCCACTGCAGCAGGTTGAAACCCGAGGAGCCGTTGGGTCCCATACCGGTGGCAGGCAGCAGCATGTATTGGACGGCGAAAAAGATCACCAGCACGATACCGAGCCAGTAATTCGGCAGACTGACGCCGACCACCGCGGCGCCGGTTACGACACGGTCGATCCAGCGTCCGGCAAAGCTGCCGGCCACGGCACCCATCACGTAGCCGATGAAAAACGAGATCGGCACCGCGAACATCGCCAGCAGCGCGGTATTGGAGAGCGCATCGGTGACCTCCAGGATCACCGGCCGGCGGGTCGCAATCGACATGCCGAAATCGCCGGTCACCACTCGTCCCAGCCAGATCAGGAACTGCATCGGCAGCGGTTTGTCGAAACCGTATGCATGCTTGACGATCGCTATCGTCTCAGCCGTGGCATCGGGCGGCATCACGGTCTGCAGCGGGTCGCCAGGCGCAATGTAAACAAGTGAGAAGCAGACTACGCTGACGCCAAAGGCGATCGGGATCGCGTAGAGGATCCGGTGGAAAATGTATCTGCCCACGCGCGCCCTGTCCCGCTATTAGGGCCCGACGCTGACCGGCGTCAAATCCTGAAACCAGCTCTGCGCCTGCACAAAGCCGTGAACCTCGGGCGTCATCGCGCGCGGATTGACATCGTGCGCGACAAAGATCAGTACCGCCTCCTCGTTCATCATTTCGTGCAATTTGGTCAGCAGCCCGAGACGCTTTTCCGCGTCGAACTCGCTTAGGATGCCGTCGATCAGCTTGTCGAAGTCGGGGTTGCTGAAATGTCCCCAATTGCTGCCCTTGGGCGCCCACGCGCCGGTCCAGACATGCCGGATCAGGGCGTTGAACGGATCCTGCGTCTGCCGGCTGACATTGATCGCATTGG
Source organism: Alphaproteobacteria bacterium (assembly GCA_019237135.1). GTDB lineage: Bacteria > Pseudomonadota > Alphaproteobacteria > ATCC43930 > CGMCC-115725 > AP-15. Next base: position 25,320 of record JAFAHQ010000010.1, on the reverse strand, counting down.
TCGTTGGATGCTCGTCGACGCCCTCTCGCGTCAGCTTGAGCAACGCGTTCCAATCCATCGCGTCGAGCGTAACCTCGAACCCCGCCGCGTCGAGCTGCGACTTGACCAATTCATTCATCGGTAGCGGCTGCATCTGCCCCGAGCCCGAGGTCGAGATAGCGAATGTCACCTTGCATGGCGTGCAGCCGGCTTCCTTTAGCAGCGCCTTCGCCTTGGCGGGATCGTATTTGTAGAGCATCGGGTGGCCGTAATACGGGGTCGAGGGCGGCACCGTGGCGTATTCCTCGAGCATCAGCCCGTTCAGCAGGTCCTTCATGTCCTCGCGGTTGAGCGCATAATTCGCCGCTTGCCGCACCCGCTTATCGGCGAACGGGCCTTTGACGAAATTGAGCTGATACGACCAGTTGTGCGGGTAGACGTTGGTGACGATCTTCATACCGGCGGCTTTAAGCCGGTCGATCGCGTCGGGCGACGGCGCCTCGATCCAGTTGACCTGGCCCGACAGCAGTGCGGCGGTGCGGGTCGAGGCCTCGGGCATCGGGATCAGCACGAGGCGGTCTTGTTTCGGCACGCGCGCCTTGTCCCAGTACTCGGTGTTGGGGATTAATTCCAGCCGCTGATGGGGCACCATTTTGTCGAACCTGTAGGGTCCGGTGCCGGACGGATGCAGCGCATATTCGGTCCAGTTGTTGTTGACCTCCTTGGCGCGGCACGGGCTGACCATCAGCACGTAGCTGATCTCGTAGGGGAACAGCGAGTCGGGCGCCTTGGTGGTGAAGGCGACGGTGTGGTCGTCGAGTTTTTCGACCCCGGCATAGGTACCGAGATAGGGCCGCGCCTGGGCGAACTGTGCCGGGTTGAATTGGGGCGCCTTCTCGTTCATCGAGTAGCCCAAGTTCCACACGACGTCGTCGGCGGTGAAGTCGCAGCCGTCGTGCCACTTAACGCCGTGGCGCAATTTGAAGATCCACCGTTTCGGGTTGGCCTCGTCGATCTGCCACTCGGTCGCCAGCCCGGGTTTGATGTCAGTCGCCTTGTCGGACTTCGACAGGTCCCACAGCGCCAGCGAATCGTAAAGGTTGTAGCCGACAAAGCGGTAGCCTTCGAACCCCTGATCCGGGTTGCCGGTGGTGACCGGCAGGTCGCCGGCGGTCATCCCGACGGTCAAGGTGCCGCCCGCTTGCGCTGGAGCGCTGGCCAGCAGAAGGACGGCAACGAGACCCCCGGCCAGCACAGTGCGTCCTTCGAGACGGCCGCCTTGTCCTGAGACGCAGCCGCGGGCGGCGTCTCGAATGGGCGGCCTCCTCATGATAAGGTCTATTCTTGATGCCATCACAATAACCCTCGTGCTGAGGAGCGACCGAAGGGCGCGTCTCGAAGCAGGCGCGATCCCGATGCAGTCGCTGTCGTTTAAGGCGCGACCCTGACCGGCGTCAAATCCTGAAACCAACTTTGGGCTCGTACGAACCCCCCTTGACCTTGGGCGAGATCGCTCGCGGATTGCGGCAGAGACAGGCGCGGTTGGTACTGCGGACATGGTCAGTGCGAAGAGCGCTGCGCTGATGGCGCGTCGCCGACAGCGCGAAGGGGCGGGCAACTCGGCGCGGCATGAGGCCATGGAGGCTGCTCCCAAGGTTAATTGAGAGCCTGTTCCGAGCACAAAGCGTGCCAAATCTCACGACGCGAGTCCGCCGCTGCGCGTGCGGTGCCGGTCAGCTGCTCATTTTTTGAACACCGTCGCGAACTCGAGGTCGACAACCTCAGGCGAACAGGCGCTCCTTTTCGAGCCCGTCATAGAGATGCGCGACGAATTCGCCGTAGCCGTTCCATTTCAGCGTCGGCCGGCGAGCGTCGACGCCGAGCACCCGCTCGGTCGCCTGGCTCCAGCGCGGATGCGGCACGTCGGGGTTGACGTTCGCCCAGAAGCCGTACTCGTCGCCCTGCACCGTTTCCCAGAACGATACCGGGCGCTTGTCGGTAAACGAGAAACGCACGATCGATTTGACCGATTTGAACCCGTATTTCCACGGTAGGACCAGCCGCAACGGCGCCCCGTCCTGCTTGGGAACCGGCTTCCCGTACATCCCAGTCACCAGAAAGGCCAGCTCGTTGCCGGCTTCGGCGATCGTCACACCCTCGATATAGGGCCAAGGATACCAAACCTGCTTCTGGCCGGGTGCGACTTTGGGATCGAGGAATGTTTCCATTCGGACATATTTCGCTGAGCTCAAAGGCTTTGCGAAATCGACAAAGGCGGCCATCGGGAAGCCGCTCCACGGCACCGCCATCGACCACGCCTCGACGCAGCGGTGGCGGTAGAGCCGTTCTTCGAGCGTCATCTTCTTTAAGAGATCGTCGAGGTCGACCGTCATTTCCTTGTCGACCAGCCCATCGATCTTGATCGTCCATGGACGGACCTGCAGCGCCTGGGCCTCGTCGGCGATCGTCTTTTGCGAGCCGAACTCGTAGAAGTTGTTATAGTACGTCGCCAATTTCTCGGCGGTCAGCGGCCGGTCGAGCGTGTAACGCGGGTTTTGCTTGGCCGGATAGAGCTCCGCCGAGGGGTCTTCCTCCGCCGCCCACGCCGGTAACGAGAACAGCCCGGGGCCAAGGATCGACCCCGCTGCCGCGGCCTTGAGCAACTCCCGCCGTCTGAGGAACACTCCTTCCGGCGTCGCTTCGCTCTCGCAAAGCTCCCATCCTCTTCTGCGCCGAACCGGCATCGCGGCACCTCCCGACTTTCTCGATCCAGAAGTCGGTACTCGCGCGGTCAGCGCCAAGTCACGCTTTCGCGAGTTGCCTGCCGGCTACTGTGCGGCCTCGGCATTGCGCATGGCGAGCACCCTCTCTGCCGGCCGTCCCGTCATTTCCTGCATATGGTCGAAATGATGGGCGAAGCTGCCGACCCCCAGTGTCAGCGAGCGCAGCTCGACAATCAGGTCGTGCAGCTCGCTTTGCGGCATATGGGCGCTGACGACATCCCAGCCCGACCAGTCGGGTTTGGCGTCATAGCCGAGGATTTGGCCGCGCCGGCCAGAGACTAGGCGCTGAACCCGCGCGGTGAAGGCATTCGGCACCGAAATCTCGACCAAGTCGATCGGCTCAAGCAGGATCGGCTCGCATTTCGGCAGCGCCTCCTGGACCGCCTGCCGCCCGGCGATGTGGAACGCCTGGTCCGAGCTGTCGACGCTGTGAAACTGACCGGTGATCAGGTTGACTGCCACGTCGATGACCGGGAAGCCGAGCGGTCCGCGGCGCATGGCCTCGATCACCCCTTCCTCGACCGCCGGGATGTAGTTCCTCGGGATCGCGCCGCCGACGACGCTGTCGGTAAACGTAAAGCCCGAGCCGCGCGGCAAGGATTTGACCTCGACCGTGACATCGGCAAATTGCCCGTGCCCGCCGCTCTGCCGTTTGAAGCGCGAATGCTGCTGCGCGCCGTGGCGAATCGATTCCTTGTACGGGGTCCCCGCGGGCTTGCCGCTGACCGCGAGGTTATTGCGGTTGCGCAGCCGGTCGAGGGCGATCTGCAAATGAATGTCACCCTGTCCCCACAGCACCATTTCCTGCGTATCCGCATTCTGCTCGAGCTCGATCGTCGGATCTTCCTCGATCAGCCGGCCGATCGCACCGGTCAGCTTGACATCGTCCTGCCGCCGCTCAGAGGTGATCGCGAGGCCGAAGACCGGCTGCGGACGCTCGGGCCGCACAAACGGCTCGGCTTTGCCCGACGGGGTCAGCACCGCGCCGGTCGCGATGTCCTCCATGCGGGTCAGCCCGACAACCTCGCCAATCTGGGCTGACGCGATCTTCTCCTGCTGGGCACCGGTCAGGCGCAGCAGCCCGGCGACGCGGGTGCCGTTGAGGACCATTCCTTCGGAAATCGCCCCGCGCCAGACGCGAGCCAATGACAGCTTGCCGGTATGCGGCAGGTTGTAGGTCTTGATCACCTGGGCCAAGGGCTCGCCCTCGGCGGCGATCCCGAAGCGCTCGGCGGTGACCTGCGGCGACGGTGTCTCGTGGCGCAGCGCCTTCCACAACCGCCGGACGCCCCAATCAGCCAAAGCCGAGCCGACGAACACGGGTACCACCTGCACTTGGCTTAAGGTCCGCGTCAGGTGCCGGTAAATCTCCTCCTTGGGCGGCTCGATATCCTCGAGCAATTGTTCGAGCAAGGCATCGTCGAAATCGGCTAGCTTTTCGATCAGATTGGTTCGGGTGGAGCGCTCCTGGTCCCAAAAATCGTCCGGCAACTTGATCAGATCAGAAGGCTGGCCCGGCCGGTAGCGATAGGCGCGCTCGCTGACCAGGTCGACATAGCCGGTGATTTCGGAATCGGGCCCGCGCAACGGCACTTGGCGCAGCACGAGCGGCCGCTCGGACACCGATTGCAGCGCCGCGAGCACGTCGCGCACGCGCGCGTTCGCGGTATCCATCTTATTGATGAAGATCATGTGCGGGATCTTGTGCTTGTCGAGAAACCGCAGCAGGGCGCTGATCGTCAGCGCCCGCTCAGCTTCCGGCTCGACGACCACCACCGCGACATCGCTCGCCAGCAGTGCTCCCTGGGCCTCGTAAAGCAGCTCGACCGAGCCCGGGCAGTCGAGGATCGTCCAGGGATCACCGAGAAACGTCGCACTCGCGACATTGATCTCGGTCGACATCTGGCGAGCCCGCGCCTCTTGGGCATGGTCTCCGACCGAATTGCCGTCGCGCACGCTGCCGCGCCGGCTCGTCGCGCCGCTCGCATGCAGCAAGGCTTCGAGCAAAGTGGTCTTGCCCGACAGATAGGGACCGATCAGCGCGGCACAACGCGGTGCCGCAATACCATTCGCCATGGGCGCCTCCTTCATGCTGAGAAGCGACCGCCGAGGGCCGGGTCGGCGAGCCCGGCGGCGCCCTTATCTATTGCCGAAGTTGCGCGCCGGCTTGCAGGATGGCAATCGAAATCTGGAGCGAGACTGACCCGCCCGACGCGGCGGCGCTCTGGACGCGAAAGCTACGCGGCCAGCGCGCGGCAGGCGCGATCGATGCGCGCGCACGCCTCCCGCAGCACCTCTGTCGAGGTTGCGTAGGAAATGCGGAAGTGCGGCGACAGCCCGAAGGCGGCACCGTGCACCACCGCAACCCCGGTCTCTTCGAGGAGATAACGGACAAAATCCTCATCGCTCGCGATTGTCGTACCGGCCGGAGTTCGCTTGCCGATGACGCCGGCACAGGAGGGATAGACGTAGAACGCCCCTTCGGGCCGTGGGCAAAACAGGCCGGGCACCCGGTTGAGCCTGTCGACGACAAGATCCCGCCGCTCCTTGAAGCTGCGGTTATGGACAGGGATGAAATCCTGTGGTCCGGTGAGGGCCTCGATTGCCGCTGCCTGGCTGATCGAGCAGGGATTGGCGGTCGAGTTCGATTGGATCGCTCCCATCGCCTTGATCAGCGGCTTCGGACCCCCGGCATAGCCGATGCGCCAGCCGGTCATGCAATAGGCCTTCGACACGCCGTTGACGGTCAGCGTCCGCTCGTAGAGCCGCGGCTCGACCTGTGCGATCGTCCGGTACTCGAAATCGTCATAGACGAGATGCTCGTACATGTCGTCGGTCATGATCCAGACCTGCGGGTGACGCAGCAGCACCTCGGCCACAGCCCTCAGATCCGCCTCGGAATAGGCGGCCCCGGTCGGATTGGACGGCGAGTTCAGGATCAGCCATTTGGTTCGGGGCGTGATCGCCGCCTCGAGGTCCTCGGACCGCAGTCTGAAGCCGTTGTTCTGCGGGCACGCGACCGGCACCGGGGTGCCGTCGCACAGCAGCACCATTTCCGGGTAGGACACCCAGAACGGCGCCGGAATAACGACTTCATCTCCCGGATTGACCGTGGCGACCAGCGCATTGTACAGCGCCTGCTTGCCGCCCGAGCTGATCGTGATCTGCGAAGTCTCGTAGTCGAGCCCGTTCTCGCGCTTGAACTTGCCGCAAACCGCGCGCTTCAGCTCTATTGACCCGTCGAATACCGTATAGCGCGTCTCGCCACGCCGCATCGCCGCGATCGCCGCCTCTTGGATATTTGGCGGGGTGTCGAAATCGGGCTCGCCCACCGACAGGCTGATGATGTCGCGCCCTGCCGCCTTCAATTCGGTGGCGAGAGCGGTCATTGCCATGGTCGGCGATGGTTTGACGCGGGCGAGCCGGTCGGCGAGAAAGGACATGACAGCCTTGAGGTTGTAAGGAGATTCGCGTGTGAGGCTACACGCGCAGCCGGCCGGTGTGAAGCCGGTTCCCACGATCGTGCCGTTATTGATCCCCACCGGTTGGGTCCGATACGATCGGCTGTGAACTATCAGGGTGGAGACATGAACAAGTTCAGCTGCACCAGGTCTCTAGGCGAGGAGATCTATTACGCGACGTTAATCGCCGAGAATGAACAACAAGCAAAGGAAATGGCGATTGACGAGACCAACAAGAAATTTTCAAGAAGTGGCGGCCGCCTCAGAGAATGGAGCGCAAGGGTTCTCGAATCGGATGTCGACGGCCCTGCCCGTATTATCGACTGCGGGTACCGTGAGGCGTGATCTCCTTTGATAACCAATCATCGGACGATCCGGGCACGCCAGAGGACAGCAATAGCTGACCGCAAAATTGCCGCATTCGCACGTTACCCTTTCGGTCAGTCAGCGGAAGCATAAACCGGTTTACGACAAGTCACTGCAACTTGAAGGAGAGCTTTTGCTGCAGATTTGCTGCAGATGACGTCATGCTCGATATTCGGCTCAACTATTTATTGTAGCGCAGCCGGCTCAGCGAGCCGGCCTGGCATAGCTTCCGGAGCCTATATCGCGGCATCGCCTCCTCTCTCCTATATACCAAGGAACTGGCTTATCCGGTGTTGGGGATGAAATCGGCTGACGCCTTAGATTTGATCACGATGCTGCCGCTGATGGCAGCCGAGCGCCCCGCGAGCGATATCGGCAGGCCGTTCCAGCTGCAATCCGAATTCCAGCCGGCCGGCGACCAGCCGCAGGCGATTGACGAGCTGTGCCAGGGCATTGCCGGCGGCGAACGCGACCAGGTGCTGCTCGGTGTCACCGGCTCGGGCAAGACCTTTACGATGGCGCATGTCATTGAGCGCACCCATCGTCCTGCGATCATCCTCGCCCCAAACAAGACATTGGCCGCGCAGCTCTACGGCGAGATGAAGAGTTTCTTTCCGGAGAACGCCGTCGAGTACTTTGTCTCCTATTACGACTATTACCAGCCCGAGGCTTACGTCCCGCGCACCGACACTTATGTCGAAAAGGAGTCGTCGCTCAACGAGCAGATCGACCGGATGCGGCATTCGGCGACGCGGGCGATCCTCGAGCGGCGCGACGTCATAGTCGTCGCTTCGGTTTCCTGCATCTACGGCATCGGCTCGGTCGAAACTTATTCGCAGATGACTCTGTCGCTGGCCAAGGGCGACCGCATCAATCGCACCCAGCTCTTGGCGCGGTTTGTCGAGCTGCAGTACCGGCGCAATGATCATAACTTCTTCCGCGGGTCATTCAGGGTGCGCGGCGACACGATCGAGCTGTTTCCGGCACATTACGAAGACCGCGCTTGGCGGATATCGCTGTTCGGCGACGAGATCGAGGCGATTCATGAGATCGACCCCTTGACCGGCGAGAAGACCGCCACTTTGAATTCGGTCAAGGTCTACGCCAACAGCCACTACGTCACGCCGCGCCCGACCCTGTTGCAGGCTATCGAGCAGATCAAGCGCGACCTTAAGGTCCGCCTTGACGAACTATTTACAGAGGGCAAATTGCTCGAGGCACAGCGGCTCGAGCAGCGCACCAATTACGACCTCGAAATGATCGAGGCGACCGGTAGCTGCGCCGGGATCGAGAACTACTCACGCTATCTGACCGGCCGAAAGCCGGGGGAGCCGCCACCTACCTTCTTCGAGTATATGCCTCGCAATGCGCTGGTGTTCGTCGACGAAAGCCACGTCACCGTGCCCCAGCTTGGCGGGATGTTCCGCGGCGACTGGATGCGCAAGTCGACCTTGGCCGAATACGGCTTCCGGCTGCCGTCGTGTACAGACAACCGGCCGCTCAAATTCGAGGAATGGGAGGCGATGCGCGGCCAGACGATCTTCGTCTCAGCCACGCCCGGACCATGGGAAATGCAGCGCGCCGGTGGTGTCTTTGTCGAGCAGATCGTCCGTCCCACCGGCCTCGTCGACCCGCCCTGCATCATTCGACCCGTCGAGAACCAGGTCGACGATCTGATGGCGGAATGTCGCGAGGAGGCATTGAACGGCCATCGGGTCATGGTCACCACCTTGACGAAGAGGATGGCCGAAGCACTGACCGAGTATTTGCACGAGGCCGGGCTGCGGGTGCGCTACATGCATTCCGATGTCGATACGCTCGAGCGCATCGAGATTATCCGCGACCTACGTCTCGGCGTGTTCGACGTGCTGATCGGGATCAACCTGCTGCGCGAGGGACTTGACATCCCGGAATGCGCCCTGATGGCCGTGCTCGACGCCGACAAAGAGGGCTATCTGCGCTCGCGAACCTCGTTAATTCAGACGATCGGACGGGCGGCCCGGCATATTGACGGCCGGGCGATCCTCTATGCCGACCGGATCACGGACAGTCTCAAGGCTGCGGTCGATGAGACCAACCGCCGGCGCGAAAAGCAGCAGGCGTACAACGCAGCCCATGGGATCACACCGGAGAGCGTACGTCGAGGCATCGCCGACATCCTTGATAGCGTCTACGAACGCGATCACGTGACCTTCGGCCTGTCCGAGGGTGAGGCGGCCCATTATCAAGGGGCGGATCTCAAAACCGTCATCGCCGATCTCGAAAAGCGCATGCGCGAGGCTGCCGCCGATCTCGAATTCGAGGAGGCGGCGCGGCTACGCGATGAGATCCGCCGGCTCGAGCAGGTCGATCTGGGCCTCCCCGTCGAAGCTACGGGAAGAGCAGCTCCCCGGGTGAGAGGGTCCGACGCCCCGCGCGGCCGATCGACGGCCGGACGCGCTGGAGTTTCGGCACGCGACGTGGCTCGGGCCAAGATGCGAGCGCGAAAGGAACAAAGGGGGCGCCGTGCCCGCCGCTGAGCCCGAACCGGCCGATGCGGTCACCGGGGCGATGCCGGTTCCGCCGGTTCCCAAAGCGGCGCTAGTGACCGGAGGTGCCCGACGTATCGGCCGCTCCCTTGCTCTGGCCCTCGCCGAGGATGGCTTTGCCGTCGCCGTTCACCACCACCGCTCGTGCGCGGCGGCTGAGAATCTGGTCGCGTTGATCCGCAACAACGGCGGGTCGGCAGTTGCGCTCGCCGCCGACCTCGGCGACGAAGCCGCGGTCAGGACATTGCTGCCGCGCGCGGAACACGCGCTCGGGCCGATCGGCTGCCTGGTCAACAACGCCGGCGTCTTCGCCAGCGACACAGTTGAGACGGCCACGCGGGAAAGCTGGGAGTTGCATCTTGCCGTCAATCTGCGAGCGCCGTTCCTGCTGATCCAGGATTTTGCGACGAAACTGCCGAAGAGCGCGGGTGGTATCGTCGTGAACCTATTGGACCAGCGGGTGTGGTCCCTTACCCCCTATTTCGTGTCCTATACCCTGTCGAAGGCCGGATTGTGGACCTTGACCCAGACAATGGCACTGGCTTTGGCGCCGCGCATCCGGGTCAACGGCATCGGACCCGGTCCGGCATTGCCGAGCCCACGGCAGAGTGCTGAGGAATTCGCCAACCAATGCGCTACGATGCCGTTGCGCCGTGGCACCAGCCCGCAGGAGATCGCGGCGGCGCTGCGCTTCATCCTGTCGGCACCGGCGATGACCGGTCAGATGATCGCCCTCGACGGCGGGCAGCATCTAGGATGGGCACAATCGCACCGGCCGCCGATCATCGAGTAGGGGTTCGCGCGATGCGGGAATGGTATGCTCGCTGGACGCTGGACGCTAACCCGAGGATTTGGCTCGACTCTTCGCTGTCGGGGCGAATGGTCGACGAATTGTTCACAGGCAATATGACGGTCGTGCGACAACACACCAACCGACCCGACTGTCAGATCGTGCCAAAAAAATTAACCATTGGGTCGGAAAGACTCACCGAATCAGATAGTTATGATATTGCCTAAAATTTAAGCAAAATGTTCAAAGGTCGAGAGCATCTGCAATCTCGGTTTGCTCACCCTAACTTTTCAACAAAGTTATCCACCGACTTCGTGGATACATGGAATCGTGATGGCACCTCAACCAGTTGACGATCGGATGACGGGATTGGTTGACGAAATTATGACGGATACCCACGTCCACGCTCCCTTGGCGCGCCGCCCGGCACGGCGAAGCAAGGCGCCGATGGACCCCCGCCGCGCTCCGGGGGCCTTTGCCGGGTCTCCGCAGATGGTAAAGGGACCGGATGCGCCGAGGGTTGACGATCCGGTCTTGGCACACACACCACCGAGGGGGATCGCGGCCGGTGCTGCTGTGATCCGAGAGGCGCTCAAGACGATGCCGGCGCAACCCGGGGTTTACCGCATGCTCGACCGCAAGGGGGACGGGCTCTATGTCGGTAAAGCGCGCAATCTAAAAAGTCGCGTCCAGAACTACGCACATCCCGCCGGGCTATCCAACCGGCTACGGCGGATGATCGCCGAAACCGCCGCAGTCGAGATCGTCGTCACCCACACCGAGGCGGAAGCGCTATTGCTCGAATGTAACATGATCAAGCGGCTGATGCCCCGTTACAACGTGTTGTTGCGGGACGACAAGTCGTTCCCGTTCATCCATATTACTGCCGGTCATGATTTCCCGCAGCTCACCAAATACCGCGGGGCGCGAACCCAGGATGGCAGCTATTTCGGCCCATTCGCCTCGGCCGGTGCGGTCAATCGCACCTTGGTAACCCTGCAAAAGGCATTCCTGTTGCGATCCTGTAGCGACAGCATTTTCGCGGTTCGAACACGCCCCTGTTTGCTGCACCAGATTAAGCGGTGCAGCGCCCCTTGCGTGGGCCGCATCAGCCGGGATGAGTACGCGGCGCTGATCGACCAGGCACGTGTTTTCCTGGCCGGCCGAGGCGACGACGTCCAGCAACGATTGGCCGCCGAAATGCAGGCGGCAGCCGAGATTCTTGACTTCGAAGCAGCGGCGCTGATCCGAGATCGCATCCGAGCCTTGTCGCTCGTCCAAGGGCACCAAGAAATCCATGTACCAGGGGTCGTCGATGCGGACGTAATCGCCGCGCACCAGGCTGGCGGTCAGACTTGCGTGCAGGTCTTCTTCTTCCGGGGCGGCCAGAATTGGGGCAACCGGTCTTATTTTCCGAGCCATGACCGCCAGCTGTCCGTCGAGGAAGTACTGACTTCATTCGTCGGCCAATTCTACGATAATCGCGCCAAACCCCCTCTCGTTTTGCTCAGTCATCAACTTGTCGAGCAGGAGCTGGTGCAGGAGGCCCTGTCGCTGCGCGGCGCGCGCGTGACCCTTTCGGCGCCGCGACGCGGCGACAAGCGGAAGCTCGTTGGCCGCATTCTCGCCACGGCCCGCGAAGCACTCGGCCGCCGACTCTCCGAAAGCGCGTCGCAACGCCAGTTGCTCGACGGAGTGGCCATTGCATTCGGCCTTGAGGGTCCGCTCAACCGCATCGAAGTCTATGACAACAGCCACATCCAGGGTACGAATGCGGTCGGCGCGATGATCGTCGCGGGCCCGGACGGGTTCGTCAAGAACGCCTATCGGAAATTCACTATTCGCGGTGTCGCTGCGGTGCCAGCTGCCTTCACCGCTACTCTCACCCGCACCGCGGCGGAGGCGGATGAGGCCTTCGCCGGCGGGGACGATTACGGAATGATGCGCGAGGTGCTGCAACGCCGATTTGCCCGGGCGCTCAAGGAAGATCCCGAACGCGATCGGGGTACCTGGCCTGATCTCGTGCTTATCGACGGCGGTCTGGGACAGCTCAACATCGCACGGGGCGTCTTTGATGAACTCGGCATCAACGACATCGCGATCGGCGCGATAGCCAAGGGGCCCGACCGCAACGCTGGGCGCGAGCGCTTCTTTCTACCCGGGCGAGCGCCATTCACGCTCGACCCACGGGACTCCGTTCTCTACTTCCTGCAGCGCCTGCGCGACGAGGCGCACCGTTTCGCGATCGGTACGCACCGTGCCAAACGAACAAAGGCGCTCGGCCGCTCACCGCTCGACAAGATCGACGGGGTCGGGGCGCGGCGCAAGCGGGCACTACTGCACCACTTCGGCTCGGCGCGAGCGGTCGCCCGCGCTGGTCTCGGCGAGCTGGAGCGAGTTGCCAGCATCAGCAAGACCGTCGCGAAAAAGGTTTATGATCATTTCCACAACGATGGATAAGATGCCCGCCGGCCTTCCTCGTCCTCGTTTCCGCCGGGAGTGATGCGTGCCGCTCGCTAGCCTTCCCAACATGCTGACCTTGTCGCGCATCCTTGTAGTACCGATCGTGATCGGGAGTTTCTATGTGAGCGGTGACTACGCCCGCTGGTTCGCCTGCGCCCTGTTCTCGGCGGCAGCGGTGACCGATTGGCTCGACGGACACATGGCGCGGCGTTGGCAGCAGCAATCGGAAATCGGTCGTTTTCTCGACCCCATCGCCGACAAGCTGCTGGTTTCGGCGACGCTGTTCATGCTGACCACCTTCGGGCGGCTTTCGGCAGAGGCGGTGCTGCCTGCATTGGTGATCCTATGCCGTGAAATCCTGGTGTCTGGACTGCGCGAGTACCTCGCGGGTCTACGCGTCGGCATGCCGGTATCGCGGCTCGCCAAGTGGAAGACAGTGATCCAGATGGTTGCGATCGGCGTACTTATCGTCGGCGATGCCGGCCCCGGATTTTTGCCGGTCGCCGCGATCGGCGAAACGCTGCTGTGGATTGCGGCGTCGCTCACTTTGGTGACCGGGTATGACTATCTACAAGCCGGCCTCCGGCATATGGCTCGCCCCCCGCTGGCCCGCTCGATTGACCACCGTAAATCGCAGCGTTTGGCTTAGCAGCACGTTGCGACGACGGCCGTCCGCCCCCAAGTGAGGCCGCGAAGGCAGGCAGCAATGCGGATCTTTGGTCTCGCCGGTTGGAGCGGAAGCGGCAAGACGACATTGATGACGGCGCTGATCCCCGAACTCGTCTCCCGCGGTTTCACCGTCTCGACGCTCAAACATGCGCATCACGCCTTCGATGTCGACCAGCCGGGCAAAGATTCCTGGCGGCATCGCCAGGCGGGGGCACAGGAGGTGATGATTTCGTCCCAAAATCGTTGGGCGTTGATGCGTGAGCTGCGAGGCGCGCCAGAACCTACATTCGACGAGCTGGTGCGGCGGATGAGCCCGGTTGATCTCCTCCTGGTAGAGGGCTTCAAGCGCAATCCTCACCCGAAGATCGAGGTCTACCGCCCCTCGCTTAGAAAGCCTCCCCTGCATCCTGAAGACCCGTTGGTCGTCGCGATTGCCTCCGATGAAATGCTGCCCGGTCTTACGCTACCGTGGTTGCCGCTGTCCGATGCGGGTGCAGTCGCTGCCTTCATCCTGGGTCATGACAAGCATCATCGATGGCCCAGCTGAGTGACGATTGCTTCGCTTTCGGCGGTACCCTGCTGACGGTCGCGTCTGCCCTCGCGGAAATCGAAGCGCGCGTCACGCCAGTCGTCGAGACCGAGACTTTGCTGTTGCCAGCGGCCGCGGGCCGGATTCTCGCGCACGACATCATCGCGACAATGAACTTGCCGCCGCACGACAACAGCGCGGTCGACGGCTATGCGGTCGCTCATGCCGATCTGATCCCTGATCGTGACACCATTATGCCAGTCACTGGAAGGGCGGCGGCCGGCCACCCGCTCGACCGGCCCGCCCGTCGCGGCGAGGCGATCCGGATCTTTACCGGTGCGCCAATGCCCGAAGGTACCGATACCGTGATGATGCAAGAGGATTGCGCTTTCGAAGCCGGGCGGGTCCTCCTCAAACCCGGGATCCGGCGAGGAGCGAACCGCCGTCATGCGGGCGAGGATATAACTGAAGGCGAGGTTGCGCTTCCTGCGGGGCGACGATTGCGTGCGCCCGATCTGGGCCTCGCTGCCGCCCTTGGCAACCGCGAGCTGTGCGTCTTTCGCCCTTTGCGCGTGGCGCTCCTGTCGACCGGGGACGAGGTGCGCGATCCGGGTGTGCGGCTGCCCCAAGGCGCCATTTATGACGCCAATCGCTTCATGCTCGCAGCACTTCTCGGTGGGCTTGGTTGTGACGTCAGCGATTTTGGAATCTATCCCGATCGTGAGGCGGCGCTCTTCGAGGCGCTCGCCGCGGCGAGCGCCCAGCACGATTTGGTCGTCACTTCCGGCGGTGTCTCGACCGGCGAGGAGGATCATGTCAAATCGGCCGTCGAACGGCTCGGCACCCTGCATTTCTGGCGCCTCGCGATCAAGCCGGGGAGACCGGTTGCCCTCGGCCAAGTAGGTGGCGTGCCGTTGATCGGGCTCCCCGGAAACCCGGTCGCCGCAATCGTGACGTTCCTTGTCCTTGCCCGTCCGCTGGTCGCGAAGCTTGCCGGCGCCACGACCTCCGAGCCTCGACTTTTCCCTGTCCGATCCGGTTTCGGCTACCGCAAGAGGCCGGGTCGGCGCGAATATTTGCGAGCAAACCTGGAGCGTAACGGCGATGCCGTCCTCGCCGTCAAATATGCGAGGGACGGTGCGGGGATCCTTTCCTCGATCGTGCGATCGGATGGTCTCGTCATCCTCGACGAGGAGCTGAGCGAACTGACGGTCGGGACCATGGTCGATTTTCTGCCCTTCTCCGAGGTTATCGCGTGAAACTGCTCTATTTCGCCTGGTTGCGGGCGCGCGTCGGCTGCGCCGAAGAAGAAGTCGCACTGCCGCCCCAGGTCCGCGATGTCGCGGGGCTGCTCGATTGGCTGCGCGGCCGGAGCGACCGGCATGCTGAGGCGCTACGGAGCCTTGGGCTTATTCGCGTCGCTGTTAATCAGGACTATGTCGGACCCGCACATCCCGTGCGGGAGGGCGATGAGGTTGCCCTTTTCCCGCCGGTCACCGGAGGCTGAGGCGATGATCCGCCTACAGCGCGAGGATTTTGATGTCGGCGCGGAACTCGAACGGCTCACCGCCGGCAATCACCGGATAGGCGGGGTCGCGAGCTTTATTGGGCTGGTTCGCGATATGGGCGGCAGCGACCGCGTCTTTGCGTTGACCCTCGAACATTATCCCGGCATGACCGAGCGAAAGCTCGCTGAAATCGAGGCCGAGGCGCGCCGTCGGTGGCCGCTTGATGCGGTGCTGGTCATCCATCGCTACGGCAGGCTCAAACCCGGCGATCGGATCGTGCTTGTTGCCACTGCGTCGCCGCACCGCGAGGCAGCGCTCGAGGCCTGCCATTTCTTGATCGACTGGTTAAAAACCGACGCACCATTCTGGAAGAGCGAGACGACCTCGGTCGGCGAACGCTGGGTCGAGGCTCGTACCGAGGATGACGCCGCGCGGGAGCGTTGGACTCCCCCACTCTAGGGTAGGACCTAGGCGGCGGTCGCGACCGGCTTGCCGACGGTCCGGTCAAAGTCCTCCCACATCAGCCGGCAGATCGCGCCCGGCGTAAACCGGTAGTGGCCGTGCTCGCCGGCGATTTCACCGACCGGCGTCACCTCAGCTGCCGAACCGGTCAGAAACACTTCCTCCGCTTTGGCGAGCTCCTGCGGCATGATCGCGCGCTCCACAACCGTGATGCCGCGTTTACGGGCAAGGCCGATCACCGTCTTGCGGGTGATCCCGTTCAAAAAACAATCTGGGGTCGGGGTGTGCAATTCGCCGCTGATGACAAGGAAGATATTCGCTCCGGTACTCTCGGCCAGCTGGCCGCGCCAGTCGAGCATCAGGGCGTCGTCGAACCCTTCGGCCTCGGCCATATGCTTTGATAGCGTGCAGATCATGTAAAGTCCGGCTGCCTTCGCATCGATTGGCGCGGTGTGAGGCGCCGGACGGGCCCAATTCGCCCATTTCATACGAATGCCCTTGGCGCGCGCCTCTGGCGAGAAGTAGGCCGGCCACTCCCAGGTGGCGAGAGCCAAGTGTATCTTGGTCGCCTGCGCCGACACCCCCATCTGCTCGGCGCCACGCCAGGCGATCGGCCGAACATAACCGTCGGCGATATTGTTCGCGGCGATCAGCTCACGGGTCGCTGTCGCCAGATCATCCATGGTGGCCGGCACTTCGAAGCCGAGAATTCGCGCTGAACTGCGCAGGCGCTCGTTGTGATCTTCTAGCCTAAAGACCGTGCCGTTGTAGACGCGCTCGCCTTCGAAGACGCAGCTCGCATAATGGAGCCCATGGCTCAGAACGTGTAGCTTGGCGTCGCGCCAAGGGAGCAGGCGGCCGTCATACCAGATGAAGCCGTCACGATCGTCAAAGGGGATGATGGACATGGGCGTCTTCCTCGCACCGAAACTGCTGGTCCGCATCGCCCAACCGCGTGGACCAAACGGCGGATCGCCAGCGAACCTTGTAGCGTAAATAACGGCCGACAGATACCCGAGGTTGCAAGATAAGTCAACATGTCTGACATAAAATCATTGATCCTTACACCCGCTCCAACCGATGACGAAGTAGGGCAAGGAATCGAGCTGCTGTTCTTTGCTTACCGCGATTTCACCGCAGAGCCGGACGCGATCCTGGGACGGTACGATTTCGGACGCGCTCATCATCGCGTCATTCATTTCGTCGGCCGTCACCCGCATATGACGGTCGGCGAGCTGCTAAGCATATTGCGTGTCACCAAGCAGAGCCTGAATCGGGTTCTTGGCCAACTCGTGCGGCAAGGGTTCATCGTCCAAACCCCGGGCGCTCAAGACCGGCGGCAACGACTTCTCGACCTCACAGCGAAGGGACGCGCACTCGAGCGGCAGCTGTCGCAGCCGCAGCGCGCCCGTGTCGCTGACGCGTTTCGCCAAGCCGGGGGAGAGGCGGTGGAGGGCTTCCGCAAGGTGCTGCTCGGGATCATCGCCGACGAGGATGACCGACGCCGATTCGAACGTACTTTGCTGGACAAGCGTTGACGGCGGGTCCGACATATAATGCCCAAGCGATGAGTAGTCGCGAGCTCGGTCTTCGTGAACCCCATTTGCTGGTCGTCGATGATGACGCGCGTCTCGGAGAGCTGTTGCGGCGTTATCTTTCGGATGAGGGGTTCCGAGTTACGATCGCCGGTGATGCGAGCAAAGCCAGAGCGCATTTGGCCAGCTTCGCCTTTGATCTCGTCGTCCTCGATGTGATGATGCCGGGAGAGAGTGGATTGGAGTTGACGCGCGCATTGCGGCGAGACGGCCGCGTCCCGATTCTGCTGCTAAGTGCAATGGCCGAGCCAGAGGACCGGGTTAATGGCCTGGAGCAAGGTGCCGACGATTATCTTGCAAAGCCGTTCGAACCACGAGAGCTGGTACTCCGTATCCGCAACATACTGCAGCGCCGGCCTGTGCCAAATGCGGACCAACGCGAGATCCGATTTGGCGGCTGCCGCTTCGATGTGGTTCGCGGTGAGCTGTTTCGTGGCGATCAACTTGTCCATCTGACTGCGGCCGAGACAGGCCTGCTCTCTGCCTTGGCGCAGAGGGCAGGACAAGCGATCTCGCGAGAGGAGCTTTCGCTCTCGGGCGTGTTTAGCGGCAACGTGCGCAATGTCGATGTTCAGATGACCCGGCTGCGCCGCAAGATCGAGCGTGATCCCCGCTTCCCGCGCTATTTGCAGACCATCCGCGGTACCGGCTATGCCCTCAAGCCCGATTGAGGCGGATCGGACGGTCACGTCCGCAAGCGCATTCGAGGCGGCAATCGATCCGATATTGCCGGAGCCTGAGCACCGCGCCGAGTTCGAAATTCACCCGCGACGCTGGATTAAGCGCGTTCTGCCGCGCACGATGTTCGGCCGATCGCTGCTGATTGTGGTCGTGCCACTCGTCCTGCTGCAGGCGATAGCCACCTGGATCTTTTACGATCGCCACTGGGCTGCGGTTTCGTGGCGCCTCTCGGCCGGGGTCGCGGGAGACATCGCCCTACTGATCGAGGCGATACAGCGTGCGGGCACGGAAACCGATATCGCCCACCTGCTCGAAAAGGCTGCCGCTGTAACTGATCTCCACGTGAGGATGACTCCCGGCGCAACGCTACCTCATCAGCTCCCCTTGAGCGGTACGCTGCTCGAAGATCAGCTGACCCAGGCGTTGCACGGGCGCCTCGACCTCCCTTATCGGGTTGCGACCTTGAGTGAGCCGTACACCATGGAGATCGACGTCCAACTTTCGAAAGGCGTACTCACGGTTGATGTGCCGCGTGACCGGCTGTACAGCTCGACGACTTATATTTTTGTCATGTGGATGGTCGGTTCCTCACTGGTGCTGCTGGCGGTGGCGACGATCTTCCTTCGCAACCAGGTCAAGTCGCTACGGCGTTTGGCGGCAGCAGCCGACGCGTTCGGCAAGGGCCGTCCGGTTCCGTTCTTCAAGGTCGAGGGTGCGGTCGAGATTCGTCAGGCGGCAATCGCCTTCATGAAAATGCGCGATCGCATTCAGCGCCAAATCCGCCAACGAACGCAGATGCTGGCCGGGGTATCCCACGATCTGCGCACGCCGCTGACACGAATGAGGCTCGCCCTCGAGCTTCTGGGCGACGATCCCGCGGTCTTGGAGCTCAAATCAGATGTTGCCGAAATGGATCGAACGGTCCACGGCTATCTGGACTTTGCGCGCGGCGAAGGGAGCGAAGCCCCGGTCGAAACCGACATCTCGCTCCTGCTCGAGGACATAGCAGCCGCGATGCGGCGCG
This sequence comes from Alphaproteobacteria bacterium, assembly GCA_019237135.1. Lineage (GTDB taxonomy): Bacteria > Pseudomonadota > Alphaproteobacteria > ATCC43930 > CGMCC-115725 > AP-15. Next base: position 6,482 of record JAFAHQ010000010.1, on the reverse strand, counting down.
AAGGAACGCCGCTATCGATTGCGGTGCCTGCGGAATATGTGATGCCGGTGCGATCCAATGCGTTGCGTCGTTGCATCGGCAACTTGATCGACAACGCGCGTCGCTATGGTAGCCATGTCTGGCTGACTGGGGTCGCTCTCGCCGATGGGATCGACATCCTGGTCGACGACGACGGACCGGGGATACTGCCGATTGACCGGGACCGCGCGTTCCGCGCTTTTATCCGGCTCGATCCCTCACGCAATCCGTCGACTGGAGGGATCGGTCTCGGCCTGACAATTGCCCGCGACCTGGCGCGCAGTCACGGCGGCGACGTCACCCTTGAGACTTCGCCACAGGGCGGTCTGCGCGCCCGCGTCCATTTACCGCACTAGCTAGCTAGGGTCGAAGGTTCAAAGGTGCCAAGCCGGGATGCGGAGCGATAACGATATAGTCAATGAGCGCTTTGTTGCTTCGCAAAGTCGCGGATCTCATCGAGCCCTTCGCAAGCGCGCTTGCGCAGGACATCGGCTGCCTCCGTGCCGGCCTTGGTCGCCAATAAGGTGATTTCGCGCCCGTTGCTGGCGCTCTTCTCAAGCATCTGCTTTGCATACTCGGTGTTCTTAGCGATGCGGTCTTCGGTCGAAGCCGGCTGAGCGATGTCGCGCAACAACGCTGACATATCTTCAAGCGTCTGACGGGCGATTTCAATCTGACGCCTGGCAACCGCCTGGACGGCTTCCACAGCAAGCTGATTAGCCTGTGTCAGCGCTTCGATGTTGCGACGCTGACAGGCCAGAAATGCCTCGACGTCGAGGGGGCGAAAGCGGAAGTCGGCCATCATCTTGGTCACATCAAAATCGAAAAAGCTCGGGCGTGTCTGTGCTTCGGCCATAGGTGGGGTTCCGATTTTGGGGAGGTTGGGAACTCATTGTGCATCGCACAACGAAGTTATATTGGCCCCTTTTTAATCCCCGTCAAGAATCTTTTTGCAGTGCAGCAAATTCAGGCCGGAACCCGCTCTTCGTTCCGTGGCGGAAGATGCGTCGGGGCGAGCCAGTGCTCGATCCGACGCAAGCGCGCATCGAGCGCCGCCATCGTGCGCGCAAGATCCGGCGAATCGTCGCGGCGCCAGACCCGCATCGTAGATAAGTAAGCTGCCGCAGTAAGCTTGACCGCGAGAGCGCCACGAAGACCAACGGCCGAAATATTGGCCGCCTCCAGCATCCACCGCATCGAGCGCAGTAAAGAGGCTCCCGCACACAGGACCGTAACCGGGTCACCTGGCAATTCGCGCCGGAGCACTTCGAGGGCCGCCTTATATGGCTGCTGTGTGTCAAATCGCCGCATGAGTATATCAAACAACCGATCGCGCGGGTGTTCGGCCGGCTCGGCGGGTGGCGGTTCGGCGAGAGCTGCTTCGTCGATCCGTCGATAAAGACCGCGGAGGATCGCCTGTTTCGACCCGAACGTGCGATAGACACGAACGATCGGCAGCCCCGCCGCATCCGCGATCGCGGCTAGCGACAGATGGCGCCAACCCTCGTTTGCCACCCGGGCGAGGGTTGCATCGATGATCCTGTCGGCGTCGCTACGCGGCTCGGTGTCAGCGTTTCGGCGGCGTCCGCCTCCAGCAGCCGTCTTCGCCACGGCACCTTTCTCCGCTTCGCTCGGATCAGCTTGCGAGCGCGCGCGAGCGCGCCGCCGCGGCGGCGACCGCGCGCCCGATCAACCGCTCGAGACCATCCGAGGCCATCAGCACGTCGAGCGCCGCCCGGGTTGTGCCACCGGGGCTCGTGACATTCTCGCGCAAGGTCTCTGGGCTCTCCGCGGAAACCCGGGCGAGTTCGCTAGATCCCGCTACAGTGCTGCGGGCGAGTCGCAGAGCCAAGGCTGGGGGCAGCCCCTCGGCTTCACCTGCCCGGGCCAAGGCTTCGATCAGCAGGAAGACATAGGCGGGCCCGCTTCCGGACACCGCCGTGACTGCGTCGATCAGCGCCTCGTCCTCGACCCAGGCGATCTCGCCTATAGCCGCAAGCAGCCGATCACAGAGCCGCCGTTGCTCCTGGCTCACGCGGGGATTGGCGCAGGCGACGGTGATCGCGCGCCCGATTGCAGCGGGCGTGTTGGGCATCGTGCGAATGACCGCTGCCAGACCGAGATGCCGCCCGAGACCGGCCAGGGTCTTGCCGGCCACGATCGAGACAAAAAGTGTTTCAGGGCAGGCCCAGCGACGATAGACCGGCAGTACCGCATCGATGATCTGCGGCTTGACGGCAAAGACCACGGCATCCGGGACTAACCCCAGCGGCAGTGTCTCCGCCGTGGTGTGCCATTCTATTTCGGGCGCCGGCGCGAGTCCAAACGGGATGCCTTCCGGTTCGACGATGTAGAACCGCGACATTGCACCGCCGCCAAGCCAACCACGGAGCATCGCCGTCCCCATCTTGCCACAACCGACAAGCACCAGACTGTGCCCCGGTCCTCCGGCATCGCCCATTTCGGGTTGTCCCCCGCTCAAGCTTCTCCAACCGGATCGATCATCGCCGACGCGATTGCCTGGGCGGGAGATTTGCCGCCCCAGACAACGAATTGGAACGCCGGGTAGAAGCGCTCACACTCCGACAACGCAATATCGACGAGATCTTCGACCTGCTCGGCGCTCGCCGCCGGGACACCCCGCAACAGGACTGCGTGACGGAAGGCGGGCGAATTGTCCTCGGCCGAGAGATCGAAATGTCCCAGCCACAGCTTTTCGTTGGCGAGTGCGAGAAGTTCGTAGACGGGGCCCCGGCGGCCCTTTGGCACCTTCATGTCGAAGCCGCAGGAGAAATGCATCGCGCAAATCTCCTCTTGCCACACGAAATACAGCCGATAATCGCACCAGCGGCCGGAAATCTCGACGACCAGCTCCTCCTCGCTGGCCCGGTCATGCGCCCAATCATTAGCCACGACGATCTCTTCGACGAGGTCGATGGGATTACCCGAGAATGGGGTCGGTTCGGCGATCGAAACAGAGGTCATCGGACGCTCCTCGAGCGGGTCGACGGGACGGCGTCCATGTCGGATCGCGATCGACCCGGCATGACTGTACCCCGACGCAAGCACCTACGTCCTAGAACCGAAGCTGACAACGTACAACGATCGACGCAAGTTAATATTTGGCGTATTTCGGCGGGTTTCCGCCAGAGCTATGACGAACCTGGAGTGGTGATCGGACTTTGCGGAGTACCGCGCGCCGAGAGGGCGGCGAGCTTCGATTCGAGCTCGGCCACCCGATTTGCCAAATCCTCCTGCTCTGAGCGGGCCTTCGCCGCCATCGCCTTGACCGCTTCGAATTCGTCGCGGCTGACGAGGTCCATCCCCGCAAGCACTTTTTCGAGCTGCTCTCGCAGCCGCGTTTCGACCTCGGTCTTGACCCCCGAAAGCGTGCCCAACGCGCCCGCAGCCACGCGCGCGAGATCGTCGAAAAACCGGTTTTGGCTCTGCATCGTCTAACCCTCGCCGGCGGCGGGCTTGCTTACCGCGCTGCCCCCTAATATGGGGCCGCCGCTCGCTATCGGCGAGGCGGTTTGAACGCCGGCATGACTTCCTCGGCGAGCCATTGGAACTGCTCGAGCATGACCGCCTCGGGCGTCCCGATGGGGTTGCTGAGAGAAATGTGCTGCATCCCGGGGTAGCGCTCTTCGAAGCCTTTGAGCCGGTCGACGAGCTGCCCCGTGGTACCGGCGAACCAAGAGCCTAGATCCATATAGTGCTCGACTGTCGGTACGCCGGCAGCGGTCCAGCCGCCCCGGCGCGCGACCGCTGCGATCTGGTCCGGCGTGAGCCCCGGCACAAAGCCCAGCGGCGCAAACATCTTCACGTGCTCCTCGTAGATCGGGGTGATCTCGCGGATCGCCTGCTCGCGGGTTTTGCCGAGGTGGAAGTGCAGACCGAGCTGGAGGTCCTCGCCGAGTGCCAGCTCCTTGCCCGCCCGGGCGGCGGCCTCGCGGTAGGCGGTGATCGGTCCTGCCTGCATGGTCGCGGCACCGCCGCCGACAGCACCCTTGATGCCGTGCCGCACCATGAAATCGAGCCCGCGCGGGTTGGCGCTGACAATCGGCTGCCAGCACTCGACCGGTCGATGGATCGGGCGCGGCACCAGGGTCAGCTTCTCGAGCTCGTAACCGCGGTAGGGGACGCGCGGCGGCAATGTGTAGTGCTCACCCTGGTGCGAGAATGATTCCTCGTTGAAGGCCTTGAAGATGATCTCGACCTGCTCCTCGAAGAGCTCGCGATTGGCTTCCTGGTTCAACATCGGGGCGCCGAAGGTCTCGACCTCGCGGGTATGGTAGCCGCGGCCGACGCCAAAGATCGTCCGGCCGCCGGTCAGGATGTCGGCGGTCGCAAAGTCCTCGGCCAGGCGCAGCGGGTGCCACATCGGCGCGATGTTGAAAGCGCAGCCCACTTTCAGGTTTTTCGTCACATGGGCGAGATGCACGGCCAGCATCAGGATGTTGGGGATGCACTCGTAGCCCTCGTGCTGGAAATGGTGCTCGGCGAGCCACAGGGTATCGAAGCCGAGCGCGTCCATTTTCTTGGCGATCGCCTCGGTCTTGTCGAAGACGCTCGCCAGATGCTCGTTCGAGTAGCGCCGCTCGTTGGCCGGGGTGGTGTTCTGTCCCCGGTCGGGGAGGTCGACGTGGCCGGCATAGACCGTGGTGAATTTTGTGATCATGCTCGGCCCCTCCGGATTGCTTCTGCCTTCAGTGTGACGCAATTTCGCAAGCGTTGCCACCGGGCGGGGGTTTTCGCATGGAATACGTCACCTTAGGCCGGACCGGGCTCGGGGTCAGCGTCGCGGGGCTCGGCTGCGGCGGGTTCAGCATGCTCGGGCTCGGCACCGGCAAGAGCCAGGCCGAGGCCGTCGCCCTGGTCCGCCAGGCCTTGGACATGGGCGTCAATCTGCTCGACACCGCCGCGGCCTACGGCACCGAAGCGGTCGTCGGCGAGGCGATCAAGCATATCCGGCGCGAGGATGTCGTGATCGCCACCAAGGCGTGGATCCCGCGCGGCGAGGGTCGGCGCGCCGCCGAGCGCGCCGTCGCGAGCCTCGACAATTCGCTGCGCCGGCTCGGCACCGACTATGTCGACATTTTCCAGCTGCACGGGGTGATGCCCGAGGCGTACGAGCAAGCGCGCGACGTGATCGCCCCCGCCCTGTTGAAGGAGCAGGCGAAGGGCAAGCTCCGCCATCTCGGCGTCACCGAGGCCGCCTCCGAGGATCCCGAGCACGACATGCTGCAGCGCGCCATCGAGGACGAGGTGTGGGATGTCGTGATGGTCGCGTTCCACATGATGCACCAGAACGCCCGCGCCAAAATCTTCCCGCGGACCATCGCCAACCGTGTCGGCACCTTGCTGATGTTTGCGGTGCGCAACATCTTCTCGCGGCCCGAGCGCCTCGCCCCGGCATTGCGCGAGCTGACCCGGCGCCGCGAGCTGCCGCGCTGGCTCGCCGATGCGCCGAACCCGCTCGGCTTTCTGCTGCACGAGGCGGGGGCGAGCACCATCACCGAGGCGGCCTACCGCTTCGCGCGGCACGAGCCCGGGGTCGACGTCGTGCTGTTCGGCACCGGCAACCCCGACCATCTGCGGACGAACATCGCCTCGCTGTTGGCGCCGCCATTGCCGCTCGCCGACCGGCTGACCCTGACCAAGCTCTTCGGGCGTCTGAGCGGGGTCGGGCTCGATCCGCCCTACAGCATGCCCGGCATCGGCTCGGCCTGATTCCCGGTTTCTCCGGGAAAAACCGGGTAAAATCGCGACCAGTCGCTCGAATGGGCGATATTTCCTCTATTTATCAGCCGCTTGCGACCAAATTCCGGGTTCGACAAAAGCGGGAAACGATTCGGTTAACCGGGAAATAACCGGGAATCGCCGACACACCTGTCATTATCTTATTGATAATTGATTGTGTATATGATAATTCACGGTGATATCACCAAGAGGCATTTTTTCGAGATGGATTACGAGGTCGGTTACGGCAAGCCGCCGCGGCACACCCGCTTCAAAAAGGGCGAGCCCTCGGCCAACCCGCGCGGGCGGCCGCGGACAAATATGGCGGCATTGCTGGTCGAGGGGTTGAACAAGAAGGTGGTGGTTACCGAGGACGGCCGGCGCCGCAAGATCACGGTGCGCGAAGCGATCGTCAAGCAGCTGATCAACCAATCCGCGACGGCCGATCTGCGCGCCACCAAGATGCTGCTCGACATGATCAAGGACGCCGAGAAGCAGGCTGGCACTGCACCGGCACCCGAGCCCTCTGCGCCATTCACCGCGGCGGACGAGGAGGTCGTCGAGCAGCTGATCGAGCGGCTGCGCCACCAGATCTTGGCCGAGACGAAGGCACAGAAGCCGGAGTGACAGGGTTGCACCACAGAGACACAGAGGCATCGAGAAGTAACTGGTATTCCAAACCTACTGCACGCTTTTTCAGAGACGATAGTCCAGACCGTATT
>JAFAHQ010000041.1 GCA_019237135.1 Alphaproteobacteria bacterium | reverse complement strand
AAATGCCCCATCGCGGCATCAAATTCGTCCTGAGCGAGTGATCTTTCCACACCGCCACCAGCTAGGGCGAGTTCGTTTGCGAGTGCGACCTCTTCGGATTGCCTAAGGAGCGCCCGATCAATGTCGCGGTCGTATCGTCGATTATCTCGGCGCTCCTCGATAGCAACGATATTTGATGCCCGCCGATAGGCGATTAGCAAATTCGCCCCGTCCTCTGAAGCAAGGAAGCCCGTGAGCGCATCGACGCGGCTCAGGAGACGCACCAAATCGTCTTCCGCTGTGCCGACCTGGGCGAAGGCCGCTGCAACCAGATCGTGACGCACGCCCCGCTCGCGTAGGTGCACCTTCAGACGGTCGGCGAAAAACTCAAGCAGCTCACCGATCGGGTCCGCAAGATCCGCAATCACGCCAACTCTGGCGTGCTTAAACGCAGCAGCCAGCGGCAGCCGTAAACGATTCTCCAGAACGAGTCGGATCGTCCCCAACGCCGCTCGCCGCAGCGCGAACGGGTCTCTCGACCCGGTCGGCTTTTCGCCAATCGCAAAGAAGGCGACTAGCGAGTCGAGCTTGTCGGCAAGCGCAACCACGACGCTCTCTGGAGCAGTCGGACAGGGATCGTTGGGGCCGAGTGGCCTATAGTGATCAGCGATCGCTTGGGCGATCGCCGGATGTTCGCCGTCGTGCAAAGCGTAATAGCGCCCCATCACCCCTTGCAGCTCGGGAAATTCCGCGACCATCCCGGTCGAGAGGTCGGCTTTTGCCAACCGCGACGCGCGCCGCGAGAGGTGCGGATCGGCGCCAGGCACATCGTCCGCAAGCTGCTCGGACAGCGCCACAATTCGCTCGGTCTTGTCGTAAACACTGCCGAGCTTCGCATGAAACACGCGATCCTTGAGCGCCTCCACCCGGTCCTCCAACCGAACCTTACGATCCTGATCCCAGAAGAACCGTGCGTCGGCGAGCCGCGCCTTCAGCACGCGTTCATTTCCAACGATAATTGTCCTACCGCCATCAACGGCGACATTGTTAGCGACGAACAGGAAGCGCGGGGCCGGCGTGCCGTCGGGCCGCAAGCACGAGAAATACTTCTGATGCGCGCGCATCGCCGTCGCCAGCACCTCCGGCGGAAGCGCCATGAAGTCGGCATCGATCGCGCCCGCAAGGACAATCGGAAACTCGACGAGACCCGTAATCTCGTCCAGCAATTCGGGATCCGGCTTTAGGAAGAGCCCCTCGGCCGCGACTGCATTTTCGAGACCCTGACGGATTATTTCTGTTCGGCACTCCTGATCGAGGACGACACAAGCCTCGCGGAGGCGCTCTAGATAATCGGCGGCACTGGTGACACAGATCTCACCCGGCGACAGAAAGCGGTGTCCCCGGGTCGTTCGCCCGACTAGGACGCCTTCGAGCGGCAGCGCCAGAACCTCGCCGTCGAACAGGCACAGGACTGAAATCAGCGGCCGTATCCAGCGGACATCACAGGCCGGATAGTGCATCGATTTCGGCCAGGGCAGCTCGGCCATAGCCGCCCGTACCAGTTCCGGCAGCACCTCGCGGATAGGCCGCCCCGCGCGGCTTACTACCGCAAAATAGAATTCGCCTCTACCCGTGTCGTGAATCTCGCACTCTCCAATGGAGGCGAGCCCCGCGGAGCGCAGAAAGCCGTCGATTGCCGGCTGCGGAGCGCCCACGCGAGGTCCCCGCCGCTCTTCGGTTCGATCCGGCTGCGTCGCCGGGATCCCTTGGGCGATGACTGCCAGGCGGCGCGGGGTGACATACCCGCGAAGGCTCTCCGTCGGGATTTCCGCGGCCGCGAGCCTGTCGTGAAGCAAGCTGGTCAGATTTTCGATCGCGCGGCGCTGCATCCTTGCCGGGATTTCTTCGGACAAGAGCTCGAGAAGCAGTTCGCCCATATCAGTCCGCCGGGTGCGCCCCAGCGAGCCAAGCCCTGCAGCATGCGCTGGCGAGGGCTCTGACCCGGAGAATGTAGGCAGCGCGCTCGGTCACGCTGATTGAGCCACGTGCGTCGAGCAGATTGAAGAGATGGCTCGCCTTCAGGCATTGGTCGTAGGCGGGCAAGGCCACCCCGTGGCCTATCAGCCGCCGACACTCCTGTTCGGCATCGGCGAAATGCCCGACCAGACGGGCGGTGTCGGCCAGCTCGAAATTATAGGTGGAGAATTCCCGCTCGGCCCGCTTGAAGACTTCGCCATAAGTGATGCGATGAGCCCCGCTTGCCCCGTTGTAGTCGAGATCGAACAGGCTCTCAACACCTTGGACATACATCGCCAGCCGCTCGAGCCCGTAGGTCAGCTCGGTCGAGACCGGGTCACATTCGATGCCGCCGACTTGCTGGAAATAGGTGAACTGGCTGACCTCCATACCGTCGACCCAGACCTCCCAGCCGAGCCCCCAGGCGCCCAATGTCGGGCTCTCCCAATCATCTTCGACAAACCGGATGTCGTGCAGACGTGCATCGATCCCGATTGCTGCGAGGCTCGCAAGATATAGATCCTGGCTATCCGCGGGCGCGGGTTTCAGAATAACCTGGAGCTGATAGTGCTGTTGCACCCGATTGGGGTTTTGGCCATACCGACCATCGGTCGGTCGGCGCGAGGGCTGGACATAGGCGGCGCGCCAGGGCTCGGGCCCGAGCGCGCGCAATGCGGTCGCCGGGTGAAAGGTGCCGGCGCCGACTTCGATATCGTAAGGCTGGAGGATCACGCAGCCCTGGTCCGCCCAGAACCTCTGCAAGTCGAGAATGAGCGATTGGAAACTCAAGGCTCCGCCCTGGGTGGTGAAAAATTCAGCGCGGCCGCGGGCAATCTGGCCGGCCGCAGGAGTGCGCGGCCGTGGCTACATAGGCGCCGCAGACCTCGCAGGCCGCAAGGTCCTCCGCATTGATGGGGGCCCGCGGCGGCGCTGCGCGACGGCGCGGCAGATCGCGCGTGACCCCGTTCAGCCATCGATAGCCTACCCAGGCCGCGGCAACCACAATGACGACTATGATCAGCTTCGGAAAAGCGAACATCGACGAGGTTTACTTGGAGCCGAGAAGAAGACTGGTCAAGGAATGGGCTCGCGCAACCCAAATCCTCACAGTCCGAAACTCGCCCATAGGAGACGCGCCTCGATCCAGTCCGCAAGTTCGGCGATGGCGGCAACAGGCTCGCCCGAGATGAGCGGCAGTCGACGCCAGAACGGCCATCGCCGCCGTTCAGATGCGAATTGGCGCAGCTTGACCTTGTCTCCATAACGCGCGCGCATGACCCCGCGCACCTCGCCGATGCCGTCGACAAGCCCGCGGTTCAGCGCCATGCGCCCAGTCAGGACATCACCGTTGAACAAAGACTCGTCCCCGGTGTCGATTTTCCCGGCGCGCCGTCGCTGCACATGCTCTTTGAAGGCGCGATGGATATCTTGCTGCAACACCGTGAGCCGCTCGATATCGGACGGGTTCTGGGGAAGAAACGGGTCGAGCAGAGATTTGCGCTCCCCGGCCGTGTGGAGACGCCGCTCGACGCCAAGCCGATCGATCAGCTGCCAGAAGCCAAAGCTTGCGCTGATGACCCCGATCGAGCCGAGGATCGAAGTTTCCTCGCTGAAGATTTCGTCGCCAGCGAGGGCGAGCCAATAGCCCCCTGATGCCGCCACATCCTCGGCAAAGGCGATGACCGGGACTTGCCTCTCCTCGGCGAGCTCACGGATTCGCCGGAAGAGCAGCGCAGACTGCACCGCCGAGCCGCCGGGTGAATTGACGACGACCGCGACCGCAACGAGGTTGGAGACGCGGAACGCTCGGTCGATCGCCGTGGCGTGGCTCGCCAACGAGACCCCCCCGCGCCGCGACCGGGACATGATGACGCCTTCGAACCGCAGCACCGCGACAACCGGTGCGCGCGACCACAGCCGCTCGATGTGGAGATGATCGCGGATTCTCATTCGATCTCAAGATGGGAAGCCGCGCTGAGATCGCTACCGGTCTGACCGCCAAAGCGGTCAAAGCTCTAGCCCCTTCCCCTCGCGCAACACCGCCTCTGCGGCGGCGGTGAGCCGCCCGTCCGCCTCGTGCAATACGAGGCCGACGGCAAGCCGCGCCGGCGCGGCAATCTGCTTGCGTGCGCGCACTAGGATGCGGCTCGCCGCTCTCCCATGCCCGGGCCACAGCGGAAAGATCACGATCTCGCCGGCCCGCCCGGCGATTTGGCCGAGAAGCGCATCGATGCGGTCGGCCCTATGGATGAATGTTACGGTCCCTTTGGAGCGGACCATCGCCAGCGAGAAGTGCACCCAGGTGCCGAGATCAGCCTCACCTTCGATCGTCGCGTCGGCCTTCTCCGAGGTCGGCGGCAAAGTGGCGCGGCCGCGCTCGTTGAACGGCGGATTTGCCATGACGTGGTCGAACGCGCCGGGCGAGAGCCGTGGTGGCGGATGCAACAGATCCCCGATCATCACCGACACGCGCGTTTCCATCGTATTCAAAATCGCGTTATCGCCAGCAAGGCGAACGAGCTCGCGCTGCATCTCAAGCCCGACAACGCGGCAGTGCGGTACTCGCGCCGCCAGACAAAACATCGCGGTGCCCTGACCGCAACCGACGTCGAGGATGAGCTGATGCGGCTCAGCCGGCACCGAGGCGGCAAGAAACACCGGATCGATGGCCGCACGATAACCATCAACCGGTTGCCTGAGCCGGACGCGGCCGCCGAGGAGACGGTCCTCGGTGAAGGTCGGCTCGACCGCTCGGGCGTCGTTCACTGGGCATCCTCGCCGGCCGCCGCAAGCAGCTCGCAGGCGCGCCGATAGTCGCGTTCTGCGACCACCAGACGGCGCGGAATAGCACTGATGCTTCCTCCGACCAGGCTCGTGTGGTGATCGAGGATGAGGCTGTCGATCCCCGAATCCCCCAGCAGAGCATGCAGCCAGGACAGACGGACGGGATTGTTCGTGCGCAGTAATTCCTTCATCGGACGCGATGTTGACCGGAAAGCAAGAGGTGGGCGGCCGGGCAAAGCTTGACCGGCCGCGACGTCATTCTATGCTCGTTCGCGTTCGCGCTCGTCAAGCCGATCAGGCCGCGGGCCGGTGGATACGCCTAACAGGCAGGAGAATTCGGGGGCGCTGGTGGCGGGTGTCGATGGGGTGCACGCTGGCCGGAAACCGTCTCTCGACCCGCTGTGCCGGCTGCTTAGCAGTGAGTTGGAGCGGGTCAACCAGCTGATCGTCCAACGCATGCAGAGCCCAGTGGCTTTGATCCCGGAACTCGCCGGCCATATCGTCGCGGGTGGCGGCAAGCGGTTGCGCCCGATGCTCACCCTCGGGTGCGCCCGGCTGTGCGGCTATAGAGGCGGTCGGCACATCGCGCTCGCCGCCGCAGTCGAATTCATCCACACTGCGACTTTGCTCCATGACGATGTCGTCGACGCAAGCAATCTGCGGCGCGGCCGTGACACAGCCAACGCGGTCTGGGGAAACAAGCCGCCGATTCTGGTCGGGGACTTCCTGTTCAGCCGATCTTTCGAGCTGATGGTCGCCGACGGATCGCTGCGCGTTCTTGAGATCTTGTCGCGCGCCTCCTCGGTGATCGCGGAAGGCGAGGTGCTCCAGTTGATGACCGCCAATGACACCCGGACGTCCGAAGCTGCTTACCTCGCGGTCATCCAGGCAAAAACCGCGGAGCTGTTTGCGGCGGCAAGCCGGATCGGCGCGGTGATGGCGGAGCGGCCGCAGGAGGAGGAGGAGGCGCTTGATCGCTTCGGCCGCAATCTCGGCATCGCCTTTCAGCTGGTCGACGACATGCTCGACTTCTCGTCTCATCAGAGCGAGCTGGGCAAGAGCATCGGCAACGATTTCCGCGACGGCAAGGTCACTCTACCTGTCCTCGTCGCGTTCGCCCGGGGTGACAAGGGAGAGCGTGCCTTCTGGCGCCGCACGATCGAGGAGCAGGATCAGCGGGCGGGCGATCTTCAACAGGCAATCCACTTGGTCGAGCAGCGCGGTGGCATCGCCGAGACCCTATCGCGCGCCCGAAGCTATGCGGCGACCGCGATCGGTGCACTATCGATATTTCGCGACGGAAGCGAGCGCCGCGCGCTGATCGACGCCGCCGGGTTTGCTACCGAGCGCGGTTTTTGACGGCCCGGGAAACGGTGTGGTAATTCCGCGACACCCGGAAGCGGTGAAGCGGCATCGCAACGTTTCGCCGCGGGGTCGGACAAATGGCGGGACCGTTCAATCTCCCTGACGCCAGGAAAAAGCATGTTCCGGTGCCCGAAAATCGCCTTCGCAGCGCGCAAACTTCTCGATATCAAAGGCTTAGTGAGATTTCACTGACGCGCCCAGCAGCGGAATTTCGGGTGCTGAGGCGGTGTCGGTAGCGGATTTGGCGGCAGAATACCCAGGAGCGCCAGTCCGGCAGCACGCGCGGCACCCCGCGGAAGTACTCGCCGGCACTCTTGACGCTGTGTTGAACGAGCCGGTCTGCGTCACCATCCCGGCCGCCGGTGTCAAACGACCAACCAGTTGTCAACCCGCGGGGGTCTGTACCTGGGGCTTGCTGAATTGCTACCGGAAGGCGCCTATATTGTTTCGAGACGCGCTTTTGGCTATAGCTCGCGTAGAGTCAGCGGAGTGTAGCTCAGCCTGGTAGAGCACTGCTTTCGGGAGGCAGGGGCCGGAGGTTCAAATCCTCTCACTCCGACCATTACAACCAATTGAAACTAAAGGTTAATTTCCGGATGGCAGAAAGCCTTTAGTTGCAGCTGACGCCGGAACGTTGCAGGAATCCGGCGGTACGCGTTGGTATATTTTTGACATGCGACCTCGAGGCGTTTTCGGTTTCGCTGCCGTGAGGGGTTCACGCGCCGCGAATGAAAACAGCAGCATCGTCTTCGAGCTGCTTTCTGTGCGCAGATGCCGGGCGGCGCGCAATGCCTGCGGCCTCACGCTTATCCCGGTTAGGCCGCCTTCAGCCCGCCATAGATGCCGCTTTCAAACTCGCCGTAGAGGGCGACGGCTTTATGATCGACGAAGGGCAGGAGCTGGCTCAAGAACACCCCGGCGATGCGCTTGTGCGGATCTAGCCAA
>JAFAHQ010000031.1 GCA_019237135.1 Alphaproteobacteria bacterium | reverse complement strand
CGCCAGTCATATCTGCGCATTCGCGCGCGCCCGAGGCGAGGAGGAGATCATCGTAATCGTGCCCCGCCTGGTTTATCGGCTGTACGATGGAGGTTGCTCGGCGAAGTGGGGCGCTACCAAGATCGGATTGCCGTCGGGTGAGTGGCGCGACGTGTTCACCGGTCGATGGCGAGACGGCGGCCGGCCGGTTTCGGTAGCTCAGCTGCTCGCTAATTTCCCCGTCGCGGTGCTGAGCAACGGGATGAGCTGCTGAGAAGCCCGGATCATCGGACTGGACGCGATTCCGGCCGACAAGGCATAGTCTCAGCTATGCAGAAGTTTCACCGGCTGCACTACGCGTGGGTCATCGTCGCCGTCACGTTCGCGGCGACGATCATGGTCGCCGGTGTGCGCGCCACGCCCACCGTACTGATCGTGCCCTACAGAGACGAGTTCCACTGGTCGCTGGCGACGATTTCCTTCGCCGTCAGCCTCAACTTGCTGCTCTACGGGGCGGTCGGTCCCTTCGCTGCCGCGGTGATGGACCGCTTCGGAGCGCGCCCTACGATGACCCTGGCGCTCGCGGCGACGGCTGCCGCCGTGGCGTTGACCCCGGCGATGGATCAGGCGTGGCAGCTGATTGCGCTCTGGGGTGTGGTGGTCGGCCTTTCCACGGGGTTTGTCGGCGCCTACCTCTCTGCGTTCATCGCCGCCCGCTGGTTTGCCACGCGCGAAGGGCTCGTCGTCGGCATATTGACGGCGGGCTTCGCGGCCGGTCAGCTCGTCTTCCTGCCGACGATGGCAGCCCTATCCACCAGTGCCGGCTGGCGGATCGCGTCCCTGGTTTTGGTCGCGGCGGTCGTCCTTCTCCTGCCGGTGATCGCGGTGTTGATGCGCGACCGGCCGGCGGATCTCGGCCTCGCCCGCTACGGTGAGACGAACCAGTCGCGACCGGCCCCTGCGCCCGCCGGCAACCCGGTTACGGTGGCGTTCCGTGCGCTCGCCGCCGGCATGCGTTCGCGCGATTTCTGGCTGATCGCCGGGGGCTATTTCGCCTGCGGTGCGACAACCAACGGGCTGATCGGCACCCATCTGATCCCGGCCTGCATCGATCACGGGCTGAGCGAGGTTGCCGGTGCCGGTCTGCTCGCCGCCACGGGCGTCTTCGCCCTCGTGGGCGGGACGATCTCGGGCTGGCTCAGCGACCGCTGCGACAATCGCATCCTATTGTGTTGCTATTACGGATTTCGCGGCGTTGCGCTGCTCTATTTGCCCTTCGCCCTCGACATGTCGTTCTACGGGCTGACGTTGTTCAGCATGGTTTACGGGCTCGACTGGATCGCCGCGGCGCCGCCGACCGTACGGCTGCTGACTGGCGTCGTCGGCAGCGAGCGGATCGGCATCATGGTCGCCTGGATCACCGTGATCCACCAGATCGGCAGCGCCTTGGTCGCCTATTTCGCCGGCGTCCTGCGCAACGCCTTCGGCACCTATTTTGAAGCGTTTATCATCTCCGGAATGTTGCTGGTGGCCGTGGCGGTAATGGTGCTGTTCATCGGCGCCGGGCGTGGCCGCGAGCCGGAGGTCGAGCCCGCCATCGCGGTTTGATCTGTCCGGCGCATGACGTCTGCGCCGGCCGCGCCGAGGTTTGCATCATGCTTTCGGCGGCGGCGGTGCAGTGAATTGCGAGATGTCGGCAAGCCCAAGCGCCTGCTCGATCTCGCCGATCTGCGTCACGGCATCGTCGAATCCATCTTTGCCGAAGGTGCGATGTTCGATGTCTTCAAACTTGTCGCCCATCTCGCGAAGCTGCCGTTCCGAGAGGGCATCCTTCCAGGCGGGAAACACGATCGTGTCCTCACGAGCCGTATGGTTCTGATACATCAGGACGAACGACTCGAACGCGCGGGCAAGAGGCTCAGCATCGCCGGTGCCGATCGAGCCTTTACCAGCCACCGTCAGGATATAGTCGGTAACTTCGCGGCCTCGATCATGCTGGGCTTTGAGCACCTCGACATAAGCCGCCGCTGTCCCGCCGGCCCTCTTTACGACGGGGAAGATATGAGCCTCTTCGAGTTTTCTTTCGTGATAGTCCTCGCCGAAGCTGCGAAACAGCTTTGCGGTCCGCGCGATCGGTTCGAGGGGTAAGTTGCTCTGGCCGACCCGAAGCCTCGGGACGGTCTCGATATAGACGAGCAGCGCGCGGCGCAAGACGCCGTGCTCGCGCATCAAGTCTTCGACCGCGCCTATCTCCTTCTCTTCCCCGGGCTTCTTGCGAGATTCGGCTGCGAGCGCAAGGCTCGGCGCTCGAAATCCCATCAGGAGGCTGGTGCCGGCGAGACCGGCGGTGGTGAGCAAGCGCCGGCGCGAATCAACAATGTTGACCATAATGATCTCCTGAATTGCCGGTTAACCGTCCGGTGACGGACTTCGCCGATGATTGTCATCCTGGCGACAAGATCGAGGCGTAGGATCTGTATAGCGGTCGAGATCGCTGAGCCGGGTCTTCCGCGTCGCTCCCTGTTCGCCCCCTGTTAGCTCGTTTTGGCCCCCTGCAAGGCGCCAAAACTTCCCCTGTTGGCCGCACCGGAGAGCGGGACGCAAGTGATTGACCGGCGACACTTATCGGCCACTCCACCGGTCGATTTTGGGGTCCGGAATCGATTTTTGCCCTGTTTTGGGCGGTTTAACAGGGGGGTGGGAGTAGGTCGGCTGGTCCCGTCTTGGCCGCTGATCGTCGGGCTCGCCTTTTTCGTTCGGGCGCTCGCTCAGCCCACGGCGCTGCTTAACGACCCCGACACCTATCTCCACATCGCCGCGGGCCGCTGGATGCTCGCCCATGCGGCGCTGCCCATACACGACCCGTTCTCCCACTCGCTCGCAGGCGCGACGTGGGTCCCCCACGAGTGGCTCGCCGAACTCATCCTGGCGGCGGTCTATAACTTGGCCGGGTGGAGCGGGCTGGTGTTGCTGACCGCCGCGGCTTTCGCCGCTAGCCTCGCGCTCCTGACCCGCTTTCTGTTGCGCTGGGCCGAGCCGTTCTCGACGTTGATCGCGGTCGTCTTGGCTGCCGCGCTGGTGCAGGGTCACTTGCTGGTGCGGCCCCATCTGCTCGCCCTGCCGCTCTTGGTGCTGTGGTCGGGCGCTCTGTTCGCTGCACGCGACACCGGATCTGCGCCGCCTTTCCGACTGCTGCCGGTCATGGCATTGTGGGCCAATCTGCACGGCGGCTTCATGTTCGGGTTGGGTCTGGCGCTGTTCCTCGCGCCCGAGGCGGCATTCGCGCCGGGACGCCGCGCCCAGGAAGCCCGACGATGGGGCGGGTTCGGGCTGCTCGCAGTCGCCGCCGCGCTGGTGACGCCGAACGGAATGGCAGGCTTTGTCGAGCCGTTCCGGCTGATCGCGATGCCGGCGCTGCAAACCTCTTTCGGCGAGTGGTTGAGCCCGAATTTCCAGACGTTACAACCGCTCGAAATATGGCTCTTGGGAATCATCGCCCTCGGCTTCGCGACCGGCGCCAGGCTGCCGCTGTCACGCCTGCTGCTTCTGTTGGCCTTGTGCCACATGGCGCTCGGCCACATTCGGCACGCCGAGCTTCTCGGTCTTGTCGGGCCCCTCGTCGTGGCGGCCTCGCTCGGCCCGCAAATCGCCGCCGGGATCCGGTCGCTGCCGGTCTCTGCACTCGGCCGCGGCGCCGCCCGGCTCGCTATGCCAGCCGCCCCGCCGGCGCTGAGGCTGATCCTCGCGATCTGTCTCGCGGTCAGCCTCCCGTCGCTGCTGCGGCCCATCGAGCGCATCGACGATTCTGTGACCCCGTCGGGCGCGCTCGCCGCTGCAGCGCGACTGGGGCTCGATGGTCCCGTCTTCAACAGCGAGGGATTCGGCGGTTATCTAGCCTTCCGCGGCGTCCCGACTTTTATCGACGGCCGTGCCGAGCTTTACGGGAATGCATTCCTGGACGGCTACCTCGCGGCCGAAAGAGGCGACGAGCCTGCCCTCACCGCGCTACTCGCCCGATATGGCATCACCTGGACCCTGCTCGCGCCGCAGCAAGGCGCCGTAAGCCGCCTCGATTCCCTCCCTGGATGGCGACGGGTCTACGCGGACGCTGAGGCCGTTATTCACATGCGCGTCGCCGCGCGATCCGGTTGAAGCAGATCACTCGGCGAGAAGCGGCGGCGGGTAAGGTTCAGATAGGCTGACCCCCGCGCAGTCATGCCGGAAATAGGAATCTCCAGTGAATGTGACCGACCGAGCGATCAGCTGGCTGCAACGGGTGGCGACGGGTGAGCCTCCGGAATATTTGACCTGCCGGGCGGGCAGATAGATTGCACCATTGATATTTTGGGTCCAGCCGCCGTCGAAGGTGTCGTTGGTCGCCGGCCCATCTCCGTCGGCCCAGATGGCGATTCCCGGGATCCCCGTTGCGGCGCCAAGGGCCGGCGCAGCCAGCTCGATTGTCGAGCCGGCATGAATATCGATCGCGCCATGGTCGGAGCGGGTGCGACTGGTGAGGATCAGGGTTACGCCTGCGCCGCTGACGGTACTGTCTCCACTGACCGCGAAGTTCCCTCGGTCCAGGATGTAGGTGCCTGGGTCGAGGTTGAGCGTGGCGCCGCCCGCTACTTCGATCCCGCCGCAATAGATGCCCGGCGAAATGGTTTCGGTTCTTTGCTGGTCCAGCCGGTAGCGGGTTCTCGTGCATTCGCGATAGGGGGGAACTTCGAGGGGGGCATAGGGGTCGGCGACGGGCGAGGTGTATGTCGTCAGGTACCTTGAGGCGGTCATGACGGCGCCGGCCGAGAGCGCGTAGCCGCCGGAGAGGAAGATGTTTCTGGCGCTCAGGCTCGCGCCACCGAGCAACTCGGTCGATGCGGCCTCGCGGGAAGCATTGTACAGATCACAAGCGGCCAGGCTGACGATGATGTCGGGGCTCAGCTCTCCGTAGCCGACAGAAATTTTGTCATTCTTCCCGAGAGCCATCACGCAAGTGTTGTGGGAGGAGCCTTCCAGCGTCACCGCAGTCACTCTTGCATACCGTGGCTGGCGGAGAGACGCACTGGTCAACCTCGACGGTCGCCACAGGTCTTGCGCGAGGTCGGTACCCGGCGCAGGTCCGGCGGGCCGGATCAGCGCCGTGACCGCCAACGCCCCCACGGCAACTGCGGCAGCCTTGTATTGTAGCCCCTGCGCGATCGAGTGAGGTTTAGAAATCGGAACGACTGCAGCCACACCGGCTCACCTCCGGTCCGCAATGATCCTGTCGGCGACAGGACGTGCGACCGGTATCGCCGGCTCCTTACGATGGAACCGCTGAGCAAACCGTTAAGGGTTCTCGAAAAGAGCCGCGTCCCGACCCCAAAGGCCAGGACGCGCTGGAGATATACCGCTTAGCCGCCGACCAAGGCGTCGATCTCGGCGTCTTCCGGAAACCGGCCGAGTTGTTTCTTGGAGAAAGCGAGCCGCCCGTCGACGGTGATCTCGAAAACACCGGCGACCCCTTTGACGAGCTCGACCTCCTCTGCGCCCCGTTCCATGAGCCGTGCCCTCGCACGGAGGGCCCTTGGTTCATAGTTTCAAGGGACGCAATATTCGATTCTGACCTTCATTGTCGCCACCTCTAAGGCGAAGCCAACCGATGCAGCTTATCACCCCGGGTCTACCGACGCCATTATCTCGATCCGGCGTGCTTACCCACTGGCGGCTTCCAAGTTATACGTTTTCTTGATGGTTGCGTCCGGTTTCACCCCCGACCAGATCGATGCGGTTCTGCTGAGGCAGTGCATCGACGTTTTGGGCAAAACTCGGCAGCCTTCGCGATGAGCGCGATGCTCGAGGTCGATATCGAGCATCGGCTCGGCGCTTTCGAGCTCGACATCCATTTTCGCAGCGGGCGCGGTCTTACCGCGCTGTTCGGCCGCTCGGGAGCCGGCAAGACCTCGGTCGTCAATGTGATCGCGGGGCTGGTCCGCCCCCAAAGGGGACGCATCCTCGTCGACGGGTCGATGCTGATCGACACCGAACGCGGCATCAGGGCGCCCGCCCATCGTCGCCGGGTGGGTTATGTCTTTCAGGAAGACCGTCTGTTTCCCCATCTCACTGTCCGCCAGAATCTGCTCTTCGGACGATGGTTTTCGCCCGGCTTCACGCGAGCAGCCCGGCTTGATGATGTCGTCGATCTCCTCGGGATCGGTGCCTTGCTCGAGCGCCGGCCGGGTCGGCTGTCGGGCGGCGAAAAGCAGCGGATCGCAATCGGCCGGGCGCTGTTGGCCAGTCCGCGGCTGTTGTTGATGGACGAGCCGTTGGCTTCGCTCGATGCCCGACGCAAGGAGGAGATCATCCCCTATATCGAGCGGCTGCGGGATCAGGCGGGTGTACCGATTGTCTATGTCAGCCATGCGGTCGCCGAGGTAACCCGGCTGGCCAGCACGATCGTGCTGATCTCGGAAGGCCGGGTCCGGGCGGTCGGGCCGCTACAGGAGGTATTGGGGCGCGCCGAGCTCTATCCAATGGCCGGCCGCTTTGAAGCCGGCGCCGTTCTTGCTGCGCGCGTCACGGCGCACGATACCTGTTGGGGGCTTACCGAGCTCACCGGCGCCTTTGGGAAGCTGACGGTGCCGCGGCTGCGCGCACCGGTTGGCACCACCCTCCGTGTGAGAATCCGGGCCCGCGACGTGATCCTTGCGGCAACTCCTCCAACCGGGATCAGCGCCTTGAACATTCTGGCGGGCCGGGTGGAGACGGTCGTCCCGATCGAAGAGGCCGCGCTCGAAGTCCAGCTCCGCCTCGGGGAGGAGCGGTTGCTGGCGCGGGTGACCCGCCGCTCAGGCACAAGGCTCGGTCTCGTGCCGGGACGTGAGATTTTCGCCGTGGTCAAGACTGTCGCGATCGACCGCCGCAGCCTCGGCCATCAGGGTGAGGCGGTCGACCTAGACGACCAGGTCGAAGTTTATGACGGTTGAGTGCCACGATCTTGGGAGCGGCTGGGGCGTTAGAACCTACTGTCCCGCTCCATGATTTCGAGAACTTCCGCCGCAGCATGGGTGGCTCGATCAGCGTCGCCGTTAACTCGGCGTCGCAGATCCACCACGTATTGCTGCAGCGCGTATGCCTCACCTCGATCTCCTTGCCGCCACAGGATCGAAGCTAGATTGCTCATGGCTGTGAGGCTTTCGGCATGCTGCTCGCCATACTCGTGGCAGCTCGTCGCGACGACGCCTTCGAGGAGGTCGCGTGCCGCCTCGCAGTCGCCCTGGGCCAAAATCGTTCCGGCGAGGTTGTTGATCGCCCTGAGCGTCTCGAGGCCTGTTTCGCCATAGAGAGTGCGCATGCCACTTACGACTCGCTCTTGCAGCCGCTGCGCCTCGGCGAGTTCGCCTTGAGCGGCCATCGTGACGGCCAGCTTGCCGATCGCCTTCAGTGTATCGAAGTGGTGCTCGCCTAGTCTAAGACGGCGCACCGCGACCACTTGTTCCTCAAGCTTGCGTGCAGCGTTGAGCCGGCCTTGCGCCCACAGGCAGTCGGCGAACTCGAGCAT